>DATHJY010000002.1 GCA_035489575.1 Verrucomicrobiia bacterium | reverse complement strand
ATATTGTTTGGCGGCATGTTTGTTTTCCTTGTTTTAGACGATACGGAAAACAGTGTGCCGTCTTTTTTGGTCCAACTCAAGCATCAAGGACAGGCACGGGAACGCCCGGACGCGGGGTGGGGGGAAGTGAGGGTGGTTCAGCTAGGGATTATTGTATTTATTTAGAATTATGTTATAGTAATTAAGATCGTTCTTTTCCATACGGCTTCACACGCAAGGAGTGCTTCATGAGACTGAGACGCGTTGCCACCATCAACGGTGTCAAGGTACGTTCCAACAAGAGTCCCCACAGAAGAGCGCGTGCAGTGCGCCCCGGCATCCGCCACCCCGTGCACTGCACGCCGCTCTTCTCAATCTTTACAAACAGATTTTAGCCAGATTTACGCACACGCCCAGGATCATACTGCTCCGGCTTGCATTTATACCTCCAGGCAGGCGCTCTCTAGCCTCCACTACTAGGCCTTCCCCGCAAGCAAGCCAGTACGCGGTTGGCCAAAACAAGACTAGCCCCCAGGCAGGCAAGCATCCGGCTCCCTGCGGAACTCGTTCTGCTTTCTATTAATTAACTTAACGGAATAGCAGAACTTCGGACAGTCCTCGGAGCGCGGGTGCTTACCAGCTGGCGTCTAATCTGTTTGGCCAAAGCGTACATGTCTTCCATGCGGGAAAGTCCGACTACGTGGCCGGGATTGCCATACCATCTCCAGATCAGGCTTTACAGAAACTGATTGAGTAGTTGATCAAGGGCTACCCGCGCCCTGAGGACTGTTTGAAGCCTGTACTCCTATGAATCATTAATAAAAGCAGGCAAGTTCCGCAAGGGCCGGATAGTTCTTGTCAACTGGTCAGTCATGTTTCTGGAACCGCCTGTCTGGGGGTGTGTGTGGAAGCCCCGAGCAGAGAGGCTTAGAACCCTATTCTTGGAGCACAGTTTTGATATCGTCGTAGGAGAAACCTTGGCGGCCGAGGTACTGCATGAGCTTGAGGTTGTCCTGGTACTTGGTTTGTTTGCGCTTTCTTTCTACCAGCTCGCGTAGTACCTGGTGCTCGTCGGTTTCGTCGGCCTCGAGCACCTGCTGGACAATGTCGTCAGCGATACGCTTGTGCCGAAGCTCTTGGGCCAGCCGGCGCTTGCTGGTGCTCTTCAGTAATCGCCGCGTTTCCACCCAGCGCCGGGCAAAGTCGGCGTCGTTTATGTAACCGCGCTGATTCAGCCGCTCTATCGTTTGAGCGACCACGTCTTCGTCGTAGTCTTTGTGCTTCATGTAGTCACGAAGCTCCCACTCGGACCTAGGGCGATGCGAAATAAGGTTGAGCGTGCGGTCATAAGCCTTGTCCAAAACCGCCTGGTCTTTGAGCGCCAGCAACTCTTGCTCTGATAATTCTTGGTTGATTTTGAGGCCAGAGCTCATCAGCTCGTTTTCAGAAAATGAAAACAGGTATTTGCCGTCAACAAAAATAGAGTAGCGGTCCTGACGCTTCACTTGCTGCTTGATGTCTGTGATCTTCATACTAAACTGTAATAATCCTGCATGACTTGAATCAACCCAGGCGTGACTTGGTCGGGGTGTTCCCTGATGAGCCGACTAATCTCTGCCAGCGTGAACCATCTGACCTCACTGACTTCTGCTTCTTCGAGATCCAGAGACGGGGCATCGAGGCGTGCACGATATAGTTTATTTAGACGGTTGAGGATTCGACCATTCACCACGTCATAGGTAGACCAACTGGCTATTTCTTCAAGCACGGCATTTTTGACCCCGATCTCTTCCTCTGTTTCTCGCTGCGCCGCCTGCTGGTAAGTCTCGCCCTCGTCCACATGTCCCGCCGCTGAGTGATCCCAGGTATTGGGAAAGAGATCCATATGAGGTGATCGTTTTTGCAGCAAGATACGGCCCTGGCTGTCCTCGGCCATGACTCGCACGATGCGGTGCAAGAGTCCCTTAGCCCACACCTCTTCCTTTGGGAAAAGACCCACCGGTTTACCTTGTTCGTCTACTACGAAAATATGTGTGAAGGCTGCCATTTTATACCTAGCCCTCGAATGCCTGCGTATCCATGGTTATTTCTCGGCGGCAGTTTTTGCTTCGGCGGTTGCTTCGGCGCGGACTTTCTTTTCGATCTCGTCCAGGACTTTGGGGTTTTCTTTTAGGTAACCCTTGGTAGCTTCGCGGCCCTGACCAATCTTGTTGCCGCCGTAAGAGAACCAAGCACCAGATTTCTCGACAATATTACGCTCTACGGCTAGATCCAGTACGTCGCCAGTTTTGCTGATACCTTCGTTGTACATGATGTCGAACTCTGCCTGACGGAAAGGCGGGGCAATCTTGTTCTTGACCACCTTTACCCGCGTACGGTTGCCAATGATACTTTCGCCTTGTTTGATCTGGCTAATACGGCGGATGTCCATACGGGCACTGGCGTAGAACTTCAGCGCGTTACCGCCGGTGGTTGTCTCTGGGTTGCCAAACATAACGCCAATTTTCATACGGATCTGGTTAATGAAGATCACGGTGGTCTTGCTGCGGCTAATCACGCCGGTGAGTTTGCGCAGGGCCTGGCTCATCAGGCGGGCTTGCAGGCCAGGTAGGCTGTCGCCCATGTCGCCTTCGATTTCTGCCCGAGGTACCAAAGCTGCCACCGAGTCTACCACCACAATATCTACGGCGTTAGAACGCACCAATGTTTCGGTAATTTCCAGAGCTTGTTCACCATTGTCCGGCTGAGAAATCAACAGATTTGCAGTATCTACCCCAATACGCTGCGCGTAGGCTGGGTCCAGGGCATGCTCGGCATCTATAAATGCAGCGGTGCCACCTTGCTTTTGGACGGCAGCAATAACATGGAGCGTGAGCGTTGTCTTGCCCGAGCTTTCGGGGCCATAAATTTCTATCACGCGGCCCTTTGGCAAGCCGCCACCCAGCGCCAGGTCTAGGCTGAGTGCACCGGTAGGAATAGTCTCTACCGCTGTTTTGTGGGCGTCGCCCAGTTTCATGATAGAGCCTTTGCCAAAGTTCTTTTCGATTGTTTCTAAAGCAAGGCCAAGGGCTTTTTCTTTGCCTTCTGGAGCACCTTCAGTCTTTGCAGGTTTTTTGTCTGCCATATGTGCGTGTATACCCTCTCCCACCAAACTAATTTACTGAAGTTAGTATAGCAAAAACGCTAGAGCTTTCTGTTAAAATGACCCCAATGATGTTGAAATCACCTCAATCCTCACCATCCGGCCCGAAATCACCCAGCTCTGGCCAAAATCTGCCTGTGGCTCGTCAACGTACCTACGGGTATGCCTCCTCACCCCAAACAAATTTTGTCTCAGAGCTGGAGCAATTTCAGCCTGGAAGGGAGAACTGAAGTGACTTCACCGAAACTACAACACGATGGTTTTACTCTTGTAGAGATTTGCGTCGTGATTGTGATCATGAGCACCCTCGCCATCCTGACCTATAGCATTGGGGTACCCCGCTGGCGCGAGCGCACCTACTACACTCGCATGGTGTCAGAGATGAACACCATCGGCCACGGCATGACGCTGTACGCCGCCAAATACAACGACTACCCACCAGATGTCAGCCGTGATGTGCCCGGAGAGGTCAAAGAATTCCTGCAGGGGCAGTATGACGAGGACTGGCCAGATGCGCCGTATCCTGGCAGCGTTTATGACTATGACAACTGGCCACCTGACGCCATTGGGGTTCAGCACACCTATCAAGTCAGCATGCGCATGTGCGAGCCAGGCCAAGATGCCGTATGCAAGGCCAACGCCAAAAAATATCTGGACAATTTTGTACCTGCCAGCACGCTCAATAACTGGGATAGTTCTAGCTCGGTCTACTACTGCATAAAAGGCTCCTGCCGCTCGCACCAGAGCAAGCCCATGAACCACCCAGGTTACTGCATTAATTGCGGGAACAAGGCACAGTTCTTCTAATTCGACAGCCCGACCAAGACCCTTAAGAACGAAAACGCTGGTTATAAAGAGAGTAGTCGAAAGAACAGAGAGGTAGATGGCGAGAGGAGGGGAGCCAGTGGCTCTGCGAAGCCCGAGCTGACTCCCTCCTCTTCGCCGTTCTACGGAAAGGTTGCTGTGTTCATGAAGCCCGTCGCCGATCGCCCTGATTGTAGGGGCATTGGCACGACCAAACGATCGCATCGCCCTCGGGGCAACCAACCATCAGAGACACTCCTCTCCGCAGATCTTTAAGACTATGTATTTTTACGTTCAAGCCTGTCGCTCTAGAGGCGTCGCCTCGAGCAGGTACAGGAGCAAAGATGCAGTGTAGGGAGGAAGCCCAAGCTGGTGCACGGGCCATAGGCCTCCTCCCTTTCACCACTCTGCGGTGAGATATGTTATCCCTCTGGTGGGTCAGCCCTCTAACCAGTAACTGGCATTCCAGACTTGACCACGCCGGTGCAGTGCGAGGTCCCGCCTAGAACAAGGACACCGTCAGGTATCTCTCCGCAAATCTTAAGATCGCGTTCTGTTATTTCGACTACTAAGGTACGAACAAAGTTCGTAGCACTACAGTACATACACACGAGCGTGTTGTAATGTGAATATTCTCACAAAATTAGAGTAATCTGTCCTGGGATTATTTACGTTTTTGGTATTTTATGTTAAAATATACTTTAGTACGGTAGGTGCTTTGGCCGAGAGCGACATATTCGCCCTCCCCTGCGCCAGCACCTTAGCAAGAGAGTGAATGCTTATGTCTTTCATGACCGAAACTAGAACGGCCGTCGCTATAGTCGTGGTCGCAATCCTGGGCATCGCCCTGATGACCAATGCAGCCCTCAGCCAAACAGAGGACACCTGCCTGTCTACGGACACTGTCGCCGACTACCTAGGCGTCGAAGCCGTCCAGCGTGACCACACCGGATCGACGCGTACCTACAGCAGCAAGTGCGACTACAGCGTCCTCCCCGTCTTCAGCCTCAGTACCCACGTCAGCCTGCCGAAGAACCAGCAGTCCACCTGGGATGACTGGGACAACTTGGTGGCCGATGCCCGCAAGTGCAAGACCTCGTGCAGCGACGGCGGCCTGGACCCGCGAAATGCCGAGGGCGACACCTTCTGGGAGAGCCCAGCCAGCGACTATATCATCACCACCAACGTCTCTCGCTACGGCACGAGTGCCCCGCTGGTCACCCACCGCGTGGCTCTGCTGCTACGCGACAACCGCATCTGCGAGGTCACCCTGGACCGCTACCAGATCGACGAGGAGTCCTTCCAGAGCAACATTCGGTCCATCGAAGACATCGCCAGCGACGTCTGCTTCTGAACCTGTCGCGGCCGAGTGAGCACCTGCAACACCTGTTGCTCACTCGGCCGCCAGGTCACCTCTCTTTACCCGCGCCTACCGTACAACTCTTACTTTATTCACCGCAGGCATAGCCGGTATACTGAGGCCATGTCGGCCAAGTCATCAAAGCCCAAAAAACATACAGCCACACCTCATCACTCCCCCAAGCAGCCCACGCGCAAGCATTCCACCAAGAAGATTGTTTTTATTATTCTGGCCTTGCCCGTCCTGGCCGTGGTAGTAGCCCTGCTGTCTGCAGTTGCCTTTGGCATCCTGCAGAAGCCGGTCCTGGTCAATAAAGACCTGGGTCTTCAAAATAAATTGCACATTCCCCAAGTACTCGAACCGCGAGTAGAGCAGGGCGAGAAAGTTTTTGACCTTACAGCTCAGCAAGGCAGCACCGAGTTCTTGCCTGGCAAGCAGACGAAGACACTCGGCTTTAACGGGAACTACCTGGGCCCTACCATCCGGGCCCGAAAAGGTGACAAGATTCGCCTGAACGTCACTAACAACCTGGACCAGAAAACAACCGTACACTGGCACGGCATGGACGTGGGAGCCAACATGGACGGTGGCCCACACCAGATGATAGAGCCCAAGGAAGTTTGGAAGCCCTATTGGGCCATAGCCAATCAGGCGTCGACTCTGTGGTATCATCCGCATTTGCTGGGCAAGACCGGCGAACAGATGTACAAAGGCCTAGCCGGTTTATTTATCGTTGACGACGACCATGCCGACAGCCTGAATCTGCCCAAAACATATGGCACAGATGATATCCCGGTGGTCGTACAAGACAAGGCCTTTGACACAAACGGCCAGCTTACCTACGACGCAGAAAAGAAAGACGTCATGGGGCACACCGGCATGCATGGCAACACCATTTTGGTGAACGGCACCTACGCACCGTACGTGGAAGCGCCGGCCAGACTGGTCCGGCTGCGAATCCTGAACGCCTCTAACGCCCGGCGGTACGACTTTGGGTTTGACGACAACCAAGCTTTTCACCAAATTGCCACCGACGGCGGATTTTTGGAGCGGCCCGTGGCCCTGACTCGGCTCACCCTGGCCCCCGGCGAACGCGCCGAGATTGTAGTGGACCTGGCTGGCCGCACCAAGCCCCTGACACTCATGAGCTACGCCCTGAAAGAGAAGAACCCCTTGCTGCGAACCGTCAAGGCTGTCGCCAGGGCTCATCGGGACGAGAACCAAGAGTTCAAAATTCTAGAAATCCGACCACAAGCCACAGACACTACATCTGCTGCCTTGCCCCAAAATCTCAACACCATAGAACCGCTCAAACCCGACAGTGCTATCAAAACCCGGCGGTTTGTACTGGACTCAGAAGGGCACAGCATCAACGGCAAACAGATGGACCATACTCGCATAGACGAGATTATCCATGCCGGCGACACCGAGATATGGGAAATCAACGACCAGTCCGGCACTGCTCACCCGTTCCATATCCACGCCGTACAGTTCCAGATACTCAGCCGAAACGACAAACCTCCGGCCGAACACGAGCGTGGCTGGAAAGATACGGTGCTGGTCAATAGCGCAGACACCGTGCGTGTGATAGTCCGCTTCCCCAACAGGTCTGACCCCCACCTGCCCTACATGTTCCACTGCCACATCCTGGAACACGAAGACAAAGGCATGATGGGCCAGTTTGTACTGGTAGACAAAAACACCAAGGACCAAGATGTCTTTATCCAGACCAACCTAAAAGATACCGAGCACCAACACATACACAACCACTAGTCCAAGCTGTTTAATACTCTTTATAGAATCTCGCGATAAAAGAGGCTATAATTAGCCATAAGAATTATGCGTATATCAGATGCTCTGGTGGAAAAGCTGCTAGTAGCAGCAAAAAAAGTTACGGACGAACAGCTGACCAACCTCCACGCCCAGGAGAAGGCCGAGAAAAAACCGCTGCAAGATCTGATTGTTCAGGGCAACATCGTTTCAGAAAAAGACCTGACCAAACTGTATGCCGAAGAAATTGACGTCCCATTTGTAGAACTGAATGCCAAAGAGATCAAGCGCGAGGTCCTGCATCTCATACCAGAGCGCATTGCCAAGCAATACAACGTGGTGCTGTTTGGCGTAGAAGAAGACGGCACCAAGCTGTTGGCCATGGAAGACCCAGACGATATCCAGGCCGTTAACTTTTTGCAGAAGCAACTGGGCAACGCCATCAAGATTCATGTAGCTACTACCACCAATATTCAGAGCGCCCTAGACCAGTACCGCGGCAACATCAGCAACGAACTGACCCAAGTAGTAACTGCCGGCGACGAAGAAACCACCGAGGGCGAAGACGAAATCAGCGAAGAAGACCTGGCCGAAGATTCGCCCATAGCCCAGACCGTAAACCTGCTGATCGAATACGCTATCCGCAGCGGTGCCAGCGACATCCACATAGAACCGCGAGAGAACTATACCAGCGTGCGCTACCGCGTAGACGGCGTCCTACGCGAAGCCAATAAACTGCCCAAGAAAGTGCATACCGCGCTTGTCTCTCGCATCAAGATCCTGAGTAACCTAAAGATTGACGAACGGCGCGCCCCGCAAGACGGCCGCTTCAAGATACAGATCGGCAGCGCTGTCTATGCGCTGCGTGTGTCTACCCTGCCTATTTACGAGGGCGAAAAAGTAGTCATGCGTATCCTAGATGAATCCACTGGTGCCACGTCGCTGGAAGATCTTGGCTACTGGGGTATCTCGCTGGACAATATCAGCAAGGCAATTACCCAACCGCATGGCATGGTCCTGGTGACGGGCCCGACTGGATCTGGCAAATCTACCAGCTTGTTTAGCGCGCTGAGCATCCTGAACAAGCCGTCTATTAACATCAGCACCATCGAAGACCCGGTAGAATACAAAATCCAGGGTGCCAACCAAACCCAGGTGAACCCCAAGGCCGGCATGACCTTTGCCAACGGGTTGCGAGCCATGCTGCGCCAAGACCCCAACATCATCATGGTGGGCGAGATCCGCGATACCGAAACCGCTGGCCTGGGCGTGCAAGCCGCCCTGACCGGACACTTAGTATTTGCCACCTTACACACCAACAATGCTGCCACCTGTTTGCCACGCCTGCTAGACATGAGTATCGAGCCCTTCCTGATTGCCAGCACCGTACGTGCCGTAGTGGGCCAGCGCCTGGTCCGGCGTGTGTGCGCGGACTGTCGCGAAGAAGTCACGCCAGACGCCCCCAGCATGAAGAAAATAGACGAGATATTTGGCACCGGCAACGCTGCTACCATGAAGCACATCCACCAGCTAGAAGAATCCGCCCTGGCAGCAGGCATTGGCAAGACCAATACCGGCAAGAGCAAGGTGCATGTCGGCGACCTGTCTACTACAGAGACCAAGATAAACAAAATCTACCGGGCCCATGACAGTGGCTGTGACGCCTGTAACCACGCGGGCTACAAGGGCCGCATGGGAATCTACGAAGTACTCGGCAACTCTCCGGACATTCAGAAACTGATCGTCAGCAACGGTACCAGCGAGATTATTCAAGACCAAGCCGTCAAAGAAGGCATGATCACCATGCAAATAGACGGCTTCATAAAAGCCCTCCGCGGCCAAACCACCATCGAGGAAATTCTGCGGGTCACCGCCGAGAAATAAGCTATGAAATTTACTTATACTGCGGTAACCAAAGACGGCAAGACCGTCCACGGAACACTTGACGCGGTCGACCGCCAAGGCGTGGTGAGCTCGTTGACCAAGCAAGGCGCTAAACCTGTTGCTATCAAGGCCGAAGGCGTACACGGCAGCAAAAAGCATCGTGGCAAAAAGGTCAAAAGCAAAGACCTGGTCATCTTTACACGCCAGCTATCTACCATGATCTCGGCCGGTGTACCCCTGACTCGTGCCATGTACACCCTGCAAATGCAGACAGACAACAAATACTTCAAAGAAGTTATTGGCACCATGATGAAAGACATAGAAGGCGGCCTGGCCATGGGCGACGCCTTTGACAAATATCCCAATGTCTTCTCTGACGTATACGTCAACATGGTCAAGGCCGGTGAGGCTGGCGGTATCCTGGACGAAATCCTAAAGCGTTTGGCCTCGCAAGTAGAACAAGACTCGAGCATGCGCAAGAAGATCAAGAGCGCCATGGCCTACCCTGTTGTTATTTTTGGTATTACTATCCTGGCCTTTTTTGGGATCATGATCTTTGTTATTCCCAAGCTGGGCAAGATCATCAAAGACCTTGGTGGCGAGGACGCCAAACTGCCGGTGTACACCGAAATGATGCTGAACTTCAGCACCTTCTTGCAGAAAAATGCCATACCTCTTCTGGCTGTCTCGATTATTGGAGTGTACCTGCTCAGGCGATACATCCGCACACCAAAGGGTAAGTACCAGTTCCACGCCCTGCTGCTACGCCTGCCCATTATCAAGACAGTGGTTATCAAGATTGCCATTGCCCGCTTTGCTCGCACTTTTGCCTCGCTAATGTCAGCCGGCGTGGCCGTGCTGGATGCTCTGGAAGTCACTGGCGGTGCTATTGGCAACAAGGTCATAGAACGCGAACTACAAGAGGCCGCCAAAGCCGTCAAAAACGGCAAACAGCTGAGCGAACCCCTGAGCCAGAGCAAACACTTCCCACCCATTGTCAGCCAAATGCTGGCCATTGGCGAAGAGACGGGGCAGATCGACACTATCCTGATCAAGGTAGCTGACTTTTACGAAGAAGAGGTAGAGACCACCATAGATGGCCTGAGTTCGCTCATAGAGCCGTTGATGATTGTTGTACTTGGTGGCATGGTAGGCCTGATCGCCGCCAGCGTCATGGGCCCTATTGCCTCCCTGAGTAAAAACGTCGGTGACAACTAGTAATAAAGAGTTGCATTCTTTATGGTTATGCTATAATCACTTTCAGATACTTACCCCAAAAAGGCTAAGATCATAATAAAAACATTTACAAGGAGGGTGGGTCCCCTATGACTCTACAGCGCAAAAATGAAGGTTTCACCATTGTGGAACTTTTGATCGTCATTGTAGTCATCGGTATCTTGGCTGCATTGGTGGTAACTACATTTACAGGTATCCAACAGCGAGCTCGAAACACCGAACGCGAAACAGATATTAAAGCAATCCATGGCCAACTAGAGGCCTACTACGCACAGAATGGCTCGTATCCAGCCATGTCAGACGTCAACAACGCTGGCTGGCGCAGCACCAACATGAAGGGCCTAGACCCAGAAGCCCTGAAAGATCCGAAGGGCTCCGCACAAACCCTAGCCACAGCAGCATCGAGTACTGCCTATGGGTATGCTCCGCTGTCAACAACCGACGGAACTTGTACCACAGTTGATGCCAACTGTACCAAGTACACGCTGACCGCCAACCTCGAAGGTGGCACCACGTTCACCAAGTCCAGCCTGAACTAACATACAGTTCACGCTTAAAAAAGACACCCGCTTGGGTGTCTTTTTTTCAAGTACAGCACAAAGTGAAAAGCCCCTCGTTTCATCAAAGATGAATGAGGGGCTTTCCCTTCGGTGTTCTTACTTAGCTCAAGCTCGCCTCAACCAACACGGCATAGGCCTCTTGGCCGTAGATATTGGGATGGAACGAGTAGACGAGAGGAATAGAAGCGTGATTGAAGTACGGGTCTTCCGTGCACAGTTCGTGCCCCCAGAACGGTGACTCAGCATCCAGAGGATCCACGTAGTAGAAGCCCTCATCTGCACCCTCAACCGCTGCCAGGATGGTGTTCTTCAGCTCCACGGCAACCGTGCTGACAGCCACCTTTTCGCCATTGCTCAGGAAGGTGCAGTCCACCGAGGTATCAGGCGACTCGTCTGGATACCCCACCACGTAGACATCAGCATTTGGTGCAGCCAAACGAATGTCGTCATACAGGTCTTCCAGATTACCTGGCAGTAGCGTGTCAATCAGATCCATGGTGTCCTGGTACTGCGAACTCGCGGAGTCACAGGTGCCCACAACACATTCTGTCGCAAATTCCCTGAACTTCACATCGTTGCCGCCAGCCGACATGGTCACGATGTCAGTGTTGGTACTCAGCGCGTCCAGCTGGCCCGGCTCACCATTCATGCCTACCTGGATGTCCTCGGTGGTCGCGCCCGAGCACGCCCGGAAGGCAGCCAAACGCAACGACCCAACTATCTCGGACAGCTGGATGGGATAAGCATGCAGACTCCGATGACAGCCGTTTGTATCACTGGGCACCGAAAAGTCAGGCACGCCCTCACCGGCCGAGAACGAATCGCCCAGTGCCACATACTCCGTCAGGTCATTCTCATATACCCAGGCTCGAGGATAGTCGGAGTCACTATCGACATCCAGCCGCAACACCTGCGGACTGTTGGTCGCATTGCACGTGGACATGTAGCCACTAGTGGCATGACACATGATCAGATACAGCCACCGCCGATTGACTGCTGCAGCTGGGTCCATGAGAAGTAGGCGTCGAAGCCTGGTCCTCCCATTGATGCACTGCTAAACAGCCGCGTGGCCGTACCCGTGGGGCTGAATGAATCCACGATGACATGCTGATCCTGTGTGCTACCTTGGTAGGTAGCCACTCGCCGCAGGATGACATTGCCATCATTGTCTACAACTATGGAATGATTGTAGACGCTGGCCCCTGTCTCTGAGTTGAAGTTCCGCTGATAGACAGCCGTACCACTGGAATCGAAGTACGTAAAACCCGTAATATGCGTGGCCACTACCCCATTTGAAGGGGTAGTATATAGCCACTGCAGGGCTACGCCTCCCAGATTCACCTCGGAGATAGTGGTGTCACCAGGGTTCTTGTAGTACAGGTGATATTCATAGGTGCAGCAGCCCGAGACGTATTTGGTGGTAGCAATGAACACGCGCCCCGTATTAGTCACGTACCTAATGTCCGAAATGTTTGTCCCACTACTCAGGCTGGGAGCAAAGGTTGTCGCAGACGAGAGAGGTGCCCCGTCATAGTCGTAGTAGTAGACGGAGTCACCGCTCAGCACTGCAATACCACCGGAATACGGCATGATCTCCAGAATATGAGTGCCCCGGCTAGGGGAAACTCCGGGCACGGGCGTCTGGAAGTTGATGTCGCCATTACTCGCATCAAGCGCAACGATCGCCTCTTTTCCGAGGCAAGACGAGGACAAATACGTCCAGACGAGCTTGGCGTACAATACCCCTGACTCGTCCATTGTCAGCGAATGCACCTGGGCGTACCAATTTGAGCAGCTAGGACTGGGATCCTTGAACTGCCCCGTCCACAAGACCGCATTGTCACGCATAGCAACAATTCGCCAGGCATAAGTGGGATACCCGGTCACCTGCACGGTGTATACCGTCCCGTCCACACCCGCCACATAGTGATTCTGGCAGGGCTGACTCTGATACCCCCCGTTGATCTTGGGGATGGCGTTGAGCACACCGCCCGAGCTCGACATAGTCACAGCACTGCTGGCCGTCGAGGTCGGGTCACTGACAGACCCAGTGCATTGATTGCTGGTCACCGAAACCGAGCCATCACCATGCGCCACCACCCCATTGGGGTTTGGACTCACACTTGGCGCTGTCAGAGTTGTGCTGGGCACATCCGCAGCCACTGGATCGGCGTCTCTGCCAACCACAGCTAGCGCTGTCAGCAATACCAGCAGCGCGGGCATGGAACGAAGCTTTGCAAACACCATGCTTCCTTTCGTGGGAAAGAACAAGACGAATCAGACTTTGACTCATCTGTTGCCCGAAGGGCAGGCTCATTTTAGCAAGCCAGATTATGCTTACCATAAAATTATGAACCTACCAGAGAGTGTATAATTAAACCCAAGCATGAGCGCCTTACGAGACGAATCCCGGGGATTCGCAGTTGTAGAATTATTAATCACGCTAATTATTATCGGGGTGGCCTTTGGCGCTTTTCTTATAACCTTTACTTCTATTCAGAACATCAACAAAAAGGCGCTAGATATTAACAGGGCCAACTCCGTTGCCTTTGCCAAAATCCAGTTCTACGAAAACATGAGCTACACCAGCCTGCCGGCCACCACCCCCACCGGCACCCTGCAAGAAGTAGAAGATTTTAGCAGCAGCCTGTCCGCCACTCTGGAAGCCCCAAGGGTAGGCAAAGTCTATATCAATACGCTGTCATCTACGCTCAAACAAGTAGTAGTAACTATCGAATTTGGGAGCGGCGCAGACAAGCGTATTGTCCAGTACGCCGATTTTATCCAAAAGAACGGACTGGGCCGATGAGAAAGCTCGCCGAAAAAGGCTTCACGTTAGTCGAGGTACTTATCATAAGCCCCATAATGATCATTACTGTCGTGATGACCATGAGTTTCCTGTTCAATCAATACGGCCAACTAACCCAGCAGGGGGCGCAGGTAAACCTGAATGTCGACTCCCAAAACATCACCTTTAGCATGCAAGACGATATCTTTTACGCCAACGCCTTTAAGCAAGGACTGAACAGCGGGCTCGTCGATGGGCATCAACCCGGGGGCGGCTGGACATACAACTCTACCCCGGCCACTCTCATCGTCTCTGCCCCTGCCCTCACCGGCAATCGCCGAGCCGCCAACCGCCAACCCGTTTATATAAACACCGAGGGCTGCGATGCATCGGTGATAGAAGACAACTCTCCGCTGTACAACAACATTATTTATTTTGTCAGCGGCACCAACCTGTACAAAAGAACCGTCAGCGCACCTAGCTCTATGGCCACCTGCGGCACTAGCTTTCAGAGACAAAGCTGCCCCCAGGCCCAATCCAGCAGCTCCTGTCCGGCCGATCGACTACTAACAGACAAACTCCAAAGCATGACCCTCACCTACTACGACACCAGCAACATCGTAGTAACCAACCCTGAAACAGCAGAGAAAATACAGATAACCCTCACCCTAAAAGACCGGGCATTTGCCGAAGACATCACCGCCACGAGCAGCATTACCCTTAGGAAATTAAATCAATGAGCCGTATTAAGCGCTACCGACGGGCACTTCGGTTGTTAGGGCAAAAACCACAGGCCGGTTTCGTTATGCCCTCGGTGATAATGCTAATGAGCATCATGAGCCTGGTAGCCTACGCGGCCCTCATGCAATCCAACAACAGCCTCAATCTAGCCTACAAACAAGCCTACATTCAGATGGCCCGGATCGCCTCGAAGGCGGCGGTGGATTATGCCCAAGAACAGTTCGACAGTGCCAGTTGCGGTGTTTACGCCGGCACCGCCGAGGCAGACATGGTGTCTAACAATCGCTACCGCGTGACATTCCAGTCAGAGGTCGTGTCTACATCTGCCGACGGATATGAAAAGGTCATAAAAGGCACCGGGCGCGTGTACTTGCCCAAGCTATCCAGCACCGCCCAGTACGTTTTTGATATACGCTCCGAGATTATCCGCACCTACGCCGTCTGCAAAACCCCAGACAACTTCTCGCCTGCTGTCTGGCTAGATGCCAGCGATACAACCACGCTCAAGAGTATTGCCAGTGGCACTTCCAACGTCAGTCAACCCATAGGCTTAGGCATACTGGACCTCTTTACCCCCAACGACACCATAGAAGAAAAAGCCAGCGACGGCAGCCAAGGTTCACTGTCCTGGCTGAGCAGCGACGTTGAGATGCACCTATGTGACAACACCGAATTCGTCGGCAATTGCAGTGGGTCAACCGCCAACCGGCTGCTGTACGACGGCTTCGTATTCCAAAACATCAGCGTGCCAAAAAACGCCATTATCACCTCGGCTACCCTGCAACTGACCGGCTCGTCTGGCGACTCCAACGGCACGGTAACACACCAACTGTATGGACTGTTTAATACGGCAGCTGACCCACACCTGAATCTTTTCTCGCCATCCGGAACAAACCAAGTAAGATCTCGGATTACCAACGCAACCTTGCGCACCGGCACCTCACTGACCCAAGTATCAAATAACCTCAACCAGGGCAGTACCCTCAACTTTGACCTCACATCCGTTGTGCAAGAGATGGTCAACAACGCCAACTGGGCGCCCAGCACTCATAGCGGTCGGATTGGCTTTGGCGTGCAGCGAACCGCCGGCAGCGGAATCCGAAGAATTTGTAAAGGCAACTTTAGCTTGTTCAATCTGGGTTGCAACAGTAAAGGGCCGAAGCTAACCATTTCTTACTCTACCGGCAGCGTTCAACAAGCTAACAATGGCGACGGTATCAGCCAATGGCTGGACAAATCGGGCAATGGCAATCACGCTGCCATGGCCTACGGCACCGCGCCCACCAGGCAAGACAATCAGATCAATAGCAAAACCATTGTTCGGTTCAATAATGGCGCACTTCTCAGCGCCCTGACCACTGCCCTGACAAACAAAAGAGAGTTAACCGTCTTTGCAGTCATAAAACCCAACATGACCACCTCTTCTAGCGATGGTCGTATCGTGTCGGGTATGACCAGCACGGGCACCAACGACACAACAGCTGGCAATAGTCTGATTCCGCTGTACCGTTTCTCTTCTGGCAATGGCTTCTCTAGCCAATACACCGGCAGCAGCAATACCTACCGCACCGACTACACTTGTGGGTCAGCCTGTAATGGCAGTCCCTACATGTTTGTCAGCCGTTTTAACATCAACGGCTCGAACACCATAGACAGTATTCTGAAGGGTAACGGCGCGCAGGTAGCCACCAAGACCAATCTGTCACCCAGCGGGTCACCTTACACCTTTGGGCTCGATCAGTTCTACTACGGTGGCCGGCGCAGCGGCACTATGGCGGCCGGCTCTGGCACCAACTACTTCAACGGTGACTTTGCCGAGGTAGTCATATACGACACCGCCCTAGAATGCCGCCAGGTAGAGGCGCTGGAGGAATACTTTAGGGCCAAATGGAATATTGCGGCCACGCAGTGGGCCACAACCTGCCCCGCAGACGTTATTCCGACCCTGTAATAACAGATCATATCTGATATACTTAAGATAAAGCCGCTTACGCTTTGATGGGCAAGCATGAGAAAAATAAAGTATTTGATAATATCTACCACGCACAGCCCCAAGAGGGAGTGTTAGCATGGCCAATACCGCGCCCAAACCATCGCATTTCTACCACGACAAACCAGTGTTTGGCCTAGACATTGGGTTCAGCAGTCTCAAGGTCATGCAGCTGGATCACAAAGGCACAGACCGTGACGTGACAGGCTACGGCGTGGCTCGCTTTAACCCCGCTGCTATTACTGACGGCGTTATTACTGACCCAGAGGTAGTTGCTGCAGCCATATTTGAACTATTCGACAAAAACCTGGTGGGCGAAATCACCACCCGACGAGTAGCGGTGTCTATTCCAGCCAGCCGCACTTTTAACCGCACCATGACACTGCCGCCCATGAAAAAGAGCGAAATAGACGAGGCCGTCCGGCTAGAGGCCGAGCAATACATACCCATGCCTATAGATGAGCTGTATATGGACTACAGCACCATATTGCAGTCAGCAGACAAGGGCACCGAGCTACTGGCCGTGGCCGTACCAAAGCGCATTATAGACTCCTACATTGTGCTGCTAAACCTGCTGGGGCTAGAACCCGTAACTATGGAAACCACCATCAGCGCTGCCTCGCGTCTGTTTGTACAGGCCGAGCAAAGTGATGTGCCAGCCGTCCTCATAGACTTGGGCTCGCTGGCCTCTGACCTGACCGTTTACGACAAAACTCTGATAGTCACTGGCACCGTACCAGGCGGGGGCGACAGCTTTACTAGCATCATCGCCGACACCCTCAGGGTCAGCAAAGAAGAAGCCCACGTGATAAAAACCAAATACGGACTGGGCCTGAGCAAAAAACAACAAGAGATCACCACTGCTCTCACGCCCATACTAGAACAGCTGGGCAAAGAGATCCGCCGCATGATCCGCTACTACGAAGAACGCACCGATACCGATCGCAAGATTGGCCAGGTTGTCACTATGGGCGGCGGCGCCAACATGCCCGGCCTGTCCGAATACCTGACCAATAGCCTGCGCCTGCCAGTGCGCATGTGCGACCCATGGCAGCACCTCAACTTTGACGGCCTGCAGCCACCCACCAGTGCAGAAAAATCCATGTACGTCACCACTGCCGGCTTGGCGCTGATCAATCCCAAGGAGATTTTCAGATAATGATCAATCTCCTCCCTCCACAAACCCGTGATGACATCATGTACGCCCGGCGCAACACTCGCCTGCTACACTGGATCTTTGCCATTTTGGTAGGCATTGCTGGCCTGGCACTGGTGGTGGCCTTTGGCTATTTCTATATTCACCAAAACATTCAAAACGTCACCCGCCAAGTAGAGTTATCCAAGCAAGAACTAAAAGACCAAAAACTGGACGAAACCCAAAAACAGGTAGAAGAAATCAGCAACAATTTCAAGCTAGTGCAACAAGTCTTGTCCAAGCAGATATTGTTCTCTGGCCTTATCAAACAAATTGGCGCGGCCATGCCCGCCGGCACCCAACTAAGCAGTCTGAGCCTCAACAAACCCCAGGGCGGACTAGACCTGCAGATAGCCTCTACCAACTACCAGACCGCCACCCAAGTACAGGTCAATCTGCAAGACCCCGCTAACAAAATCTTTGAAAAAGTAGACATCATCAGCGTCAACTGCAACCCAGCACCACAAAACAAATATGCTTGTGTGGGCACCTATCGGGCACTGTTTGCCAAAGAAAATCCGTTCTATCTCCTAAATTCTGGAGGAGGCATCTAACATGACGAACAAACGCTTCTTTTACGTGCTGCTGGGCATCGTTGTGCTACTGAGCTTGCTGACTGTTGCCGGCGTGGTGGTCGGTAGTTCGCTCCTGACAAAAGAGACCCAGAACCTAACCGATCTCAAGCTAGAAAACAAAGTCCAAGAAGAACAAAAAATAGCCGTCACCCAGGCCAAGCGCGATATAGTTCAATACGCCGAACTAAACAAAATAGCCAAGCAGATCGTGCCCCAAGACAAAGACCAGGCGCAGACCGTTCGCGAGCTGACCAAGCTAGCTGCAGATTCCGGTATCCCCATAGATTCCATCACCTTCCCGTCCTCTACCTTGGGCCAAGCCGTAGCCAAACCAGCCACCCCAGCCGCCGGCGAGACCGCCGCGCCCAAACCCACCGCTCCGCCTATTACCCAGGTCAAACCAGTAGAAGGCATGACCGGCGTCTACCAGCTAGAGATAAGCCTGCAGGCCAACAGCCCAGGCGTCACCTTTAGCAAGCTCATCACCTTTTTGCAAAAGCTAGAGACCAACCGGCGGACCGCCCAAGTCAGCAGTATCAACATCACCCCGGACAGCCTGAACCCCACTAGCGTAAAGTTCACATTAGTTGTTAATGTATTTATAAAGCCATGAATATAGACCTCAAAACCATCACCACCAAACTGGCCCCGCTTGCACAAAAACTACGCAAGTACACGGTGTTCATCTTTGTCATGTTCTTCCTGGGCCTGTACGCCTTTATGTTACTGCGTATTAACACCCTCACCCGCCAAGAACCATCGGACGAGGCTATCACCGAAAAACTGCAAACCGTCAAAAGACCAAAGCTAGACAAAAAACTAGCCGAAAAAATAGAGAACTTGCAGGCCCAAAACGTGGAAGTAAAATCCCTGTTCGAGCAAGCCCGCCAGAACCCCTTCGCCGAATAAAAGGCTAGCGCGAGGCTTTGTGCCGCCCCAGTAATTCGTCGAGCTTCCTAAGCTCTTCCTTCTGGGAAGGTTCTAGGCGCTGACTAGCCAAAGCCGTCTGCACCAGCTGCCGCAAGGTACTGAGATCGGCTTTATTGTCGTATTGAGCAATAGTGCGCGCCACGCGCCAGCCTGAATTCCGGCCGTCAGAATCTGAGACCCAAAATTGCTGACGCATAAACCCATAGATCATTTCTGTGTCTTGTTTCAATAGTTGAAGCGCATAGTCATTAACCCTACGGTGGCGTCTTTTAGCGCCCACGGCAGTACTATTGATCTCGTTTGTCAACGAGACGCTGAGACTCCATTCTTTGAGGACAAAAACCGCATATGGCAAGCCACGGTCGCGAAAAATATTGCGGTCTTCTGTTATGAAGTAAGTATCGACATATCTGAGTACAGGTCCGAAAAGCTCTTTTGGCCCGTGCTTATCCATGTACCCAACGAAAAAATCATTGCCTTGCTCGGGATGTACAAACATGAGCAAGAGCACGGCCAAGTAAGGATCGGCAAGGTACCGATCTATATTCTTAAATAATGTACCGGCAGCAGCCACCCTATCCGGCGACACATCGCCCGCAACTGTCGGAAAACTTTGCCGGATACTGTCATTCGCACCAGAAAGAATAGCAGCCATTAACGCATTGGCCCCCTCCGCCGTGGCAGCTGATTCGTACTGCACCAAAGCCCTCAGCCAGCACCGCCACACCATGATTGGCACGTTTTGTTCACGCTGGATACGTAGGAGCTGGCGCGACAACAGCCGTGCAATATCACCAGTTTCCTCTTGAGACAGGGCGTAGGTATTGAAATCTTTAAAAGCACGTTTGATTGTTTTCTCGCTGTGTGGCTTGGTTGCAATACTAGTGACAGACTCAACGTGTTCCATCCGCAGCATAAACGCCTGATGCGAAATCCCATACGAGAAATATAGGTCCAGCAAATCCCGATGGCCTACGCGCTTATTTATGCGCAGGTCATCCTCGCTCACCCCTCTGCCGCCCACCCAGCCAGGAAATATATCATTCAGGAGCGAACTAAGCAGAGTTATATCGTCAGCCGGGTAGCCGAGCATCTCGAACAGCTGGTCAAAGTGCTCTTTGCGGTATTTGGGCAAGTCAACATCAAATGAAAACGATGCGCGTTTGTCTTCCTGGCGCGACTGAGTGTACAAGTCTCTGTTGACTTCGATGTCACGAAAAAGCCCCCAATATTTCGTCTTCAAAAATGCCAGGGCAATGAGATCTTGAGGACCAATAGCCGCAGCCTCTCCACGGCCATCACGCATATTACCTTGAAAGTTTTCAAGCTCACCAAAAAGCCCTATGGTAGCCCGGGGCGTTCCGATTGCTGCAAGCATTTCGTCTGAAAGGTCTTTTTCTGTAAAGTCATCAAAACCCTGGCTGCTCATTCTCGAACTGACTAGTCTAGAAAAAAGTTGCCTCAGCTCTGCCGGCCGAGGGCTGGGCACAACTATCTCCAGGCCCACAAACTTTTCCAGATACTCAGTTGTGCCCAGGAGCTGATTGCTAAAATGTTTTGGTCGCGCCGCCAGCACCGCATCTTTGTCGAACAAAAATACCACCTGCACGCCGTCAATGCCTTGCGCAAAATGCGCAAGCTGCAAGGTCCTAAAAATCCGCTCGGCGTTGAACGATCTTTCTACGTCATCAATCACTATCACCAGGCGCTTGCCCTCGCGCTTTAGCAATTTTTCAATCTGTACTTCTGGCGCATCTTTGACTGGCGGGCTAAAAACTGTGCGAGCCATATCCAGCGCCGTACCCAAGACACCGCTGCCATCATGCTTCTTCACAAACTTCTCGGATGTTTCGGCTAGTGGTCTCACGATGTGCTGGATACCCGGTATATCCTTTGCTAATCTCCTGGCTATGTCGTCGTAAAAACCCCGGATGAGTGCCTCTTCTGATGCATACCGCCAGGGCTCAAAGTCGACCCAAATAATTGACTCGTCAAAGCCGAGCATCTCTCTGGCACGTTTCAGCAAAAACGACTTTCCAATTCCCCACCGACCCGATACGGCAAACACAGAAGGCTCGGCATCCATAATAAGACGGGTAATGTTATTGACTATTTGTGACTGCGAATCATACAGCGCTGTCGGCCTATACGACTCTCGCCATGGAGTCGTCCGCCGAGAGCGTATTTTTGCCAGCACCCCCAAAGCAACTACGCACAGAACCAGCCCGCCCATGACCTTGTTTAGGTAAGCAACGTCCTCTTTAATCCAGACTAACCTGTCGCTTTCAACCAGTGCCAACCCAGCCAAGAACCAGACCACAGGCTTAGACAGCCCACTGCCAAACAGCGCCCGCAGCGTAGGCGACAAGCTGTTCCAGGCTATGACCAGTACCGCCGACATTCCGCCCAGAACTATCTGCCACCGCTTATCCTCCATAAGCCACACCTGCATGTCCTGGGCAAATACGCCAAGACGGGGTTCGGCAAAGTAACTAAGCACCGTGAGAAGCGCAACCACCACTATGACTATCAGCGAAATTCCAATCAGCCAACCACACAGTCCGCGGATGGCCCTGATTATTCGCCAGAGCCCCCGCAAGATCTGCTCCATAGCGAAAAGGGCAGCGAACAAAGTTGTTCCTGATACTTTAAGAAAACGCCAGAAATAAGGGGCCATAAGCTTGTATTACCTCACAAAGTATTGCCGTCACTTGACGGATACATATGTTTGCATTCTAACATATTGTAAAAAATGAAGATCATCAACCAGCCAGAAAGTCGAAATGCCGGCCGGCCTAGTGAGTCTTTCTACCGTGCTTAGATCCAGTGCGTGGGCTAGCGGCAGCCTCAGATTTTTCCAGGGCAGCCTGGTGGGCTACCGTCACTTTTCTGATAAGTTGCTCTAACGCAGTTTTCTGTTCGGCCAGTTGGTGGGATGTGAATGATTTATAGCCATAAGTCATCCAGCCTGAGGTTTCGGACCCCAAAGCCACGCAACCGTAGATAGTCCTGCATGTACTGGGCAGCCGTGTTGTAGTAGTCAATAAAAACATAGTCCTGTGGTACAGCCTGGCGTCTGGCTAGCAGAGTCTGTTCTGGCCCGCCCATGTTTGGGGCAGTATCTTGGGTAGCACCCAGTGGAGACCGCGCGCCTATAGGTGATTGGCGCAGCAGGCGCGTCGTTATCTTGTAGGATATGATTGCCAGCACAAGGCTGAGCACCGAGCCAATCACATCCAGCCAGGCCACACTGGCGTCTGCACCGCCCAGTGCCCGCCGCAGTAACCACATCAGACCCTGAGATCCCCAGGCAAGGAACAGCAACACCGGCCACATACATGCCAAAATATTACACAGGCTCGCCAAACGCATAACCAGACCGCTCAAGGGAAAACGCGTGATGTTCAGCCCATCAATAATGGTGACAGTAAAGGCACCCAAGAATGCCCCCATCAGCAGCAGCCCAACCAATGGCAAAAAGACAAAGATCCATGGCAGATCGACACTAAAAATCCCCAGATGCCAGCCCGCTAGCTCTTCTTTGAATGCCCCCAACCCAATCACGGCAGCCAAAAAAGCCACCTGGTAGTTGGATCGCTCCCACTGCTTGTCGTTCATTCGCCGCATGGTAGCAGACTTTGCAATTTTTTGCTGCCGACTACCGGAGCCGTGGCAGCGTTCGCTTTTCGTCCTTTGGGCTTGTCTTTTGATAGGGCCCCGGGACTCATCAGCATGACTTTTGCGCAGGTGCGCACATTCATGGAAGCGATATGACAAGAAGATAGGTGTTTTGGAGAATGAGTACACGGAGGGGCGTGACACCTTGTAGCAGCGTGCCACGCCCACTCGCGATGTCGATCAGGTGAGGGTCAGTCCTCTTCGGTCGCCTCCTGGCGAGCCTCTTCGTAGAACGCCTCCAGCAACCGGGTGATCAGCTGCGCGTCCGGGATGAAGTCCTCGGGGATGGCGAGGCCTTCGCTTTGCTTGATCCAGCCCACCAGGAGTACCAGCGACGGGGCAGCCAGGTAGACGCTCTCCACGCCCTCGATGTCGCAGACGTCATCCACGATGGCGTCCAGGAGCTCCAGGCTGTACAGGAAGGAGTTGGTGGCGGACAGCAACGCCAGGCTGAGGTGCGCCTGCACACCCTCGTCGTCGAGGATGGTGATGAAGCGCCGGAGGACCGTCTTGTCGTCGTCGTCGAGGTCGGGGTTGGGGTTGGGCTTGGTGGGCGCATTGAGTTCGATCATGTGTGCCTCTCTCCTCTGTATCTCGTGGGCGCTCGGATGAGCAGCTTTCCATCCACAAGGTGAGGTACATAGCAGCAACCTGGTTACTGTCTATATATCTCACCTCGTAGAACCTATCAACTTGTCAAAGTACCTCGATACCAAAAAGGTGTTCGAAGCAGCATACATTTTACAATAAAATGCTAAAAAGTCAATCTAGTTGCCGTAAGCTTTTAGGTTGCGCTCGTGCGCTCCCACGATGTCTTTGGCGGCTTTGTATGGATCTGGCACAAAGGTAAAGCTGTAGTTTTGCTGTTCGCCAGCAGTTTCTATCACCAGCGTACCGTAGTTGAACATGTGCGGAATAATGCCCTGCTGCTGAATTGTGACATCCTGTACGTCGCCAATGCTCAGCTGGGACACTTTGCGGTTAAACAAGCTCTGGTGCAAAAGCTGCGATATTTTATCTGACGTAACCAGCACCACATTACTCCGGTACAGATAAGCCTCTATGGCTGTAACAATAAGGGACAGTACTGTCAGGATGAATCCCAGCACAACAATTATGGGTGCTATGCTGCTGAAGTCACCGCCAGTACCCGTCTCTGTGTTGCCCGTTAGGGCCGCACCAGCCACCGTCAAGATTAGCAAAATGCCGGTGATAACCGTGCCACCAATATAAATGAACAGCAGGCCGACGGGATGCTTGCGGATCTCGCTGATAAGTTGCTCGTCTTTATCAAATTCTATGAGTTTGAATGCCGTACGGGCGCTAGGGGAAAGTTTCTGGGGGTCCATATGCCAGTATTATATCACCCTATAGCATCGAGGGCTGGTCCGATGTTCCGCCGTGTGTGCGCCCCAAGTGGCTGTAGGCTTTGGGTGTTACTTTGCGGCCGCGTGGTGTGCGTTCTAGCAAGCCAATCTGCATCAGGTATGGTTCATAAAAGTCTTCTATGGTGCCGCGCTCTTCAGCCGTCAGAGCCGCCAGCGTTTCGACGCCCACTGGCCCCCCATTGTAGCTATTTATAATGGCCAGCAGTAGCATGCGGTCTGCCGGGTCCAGCCCTAGTTCGTCAACCTCCAGGAGTCCCAGGGCTTTTTCGCTTATGACCGTGTCTATAATGCCGTCGCCGTTGACGTCTGCATAGTCGCGTACACGTTTGAGCAGGCGGTTGGCAATGCGTGGAGTCAGTCGCGCACGGGTAGCCAAGTTTTGGGCAGCAGCAGCATGAATCTGCACGCCCAAAATCTGTGCCGCTCTTTCTATAATTTGCTGAATTTCTGTAGGAGTATAAAACTCGAGCCGGTGCATCATGCCAAAGCGATCACGCAGCGGTGCCGCCAACGCACCCGTGCGAGTAGTGGCGCCAATAATAGTGAACTTGGGCAAGTCCAGGCGCAGGCTGCGCGCGCTCGGGCCTTTGCCCAACATGATGTCTAGCTTGAAATCTTCCATGGCGCTATACAGCACTTCTTCTACCGTGCGGTGCAGTCGATGAATCTCGTCTATAAATAAGATATCGCCGTCTTGCAGGTTAGTCAGCAGACTCGCCAGATCACCCGCCCGCTCTACAGCCGGACCGGATGTGACGCGAATGGTCGCACCCATCTCGTTGGCAATAACCGTTGCCATGGTGGTCTTGCCTAGCCCCGGCGGACCATACAGCAGCACATGGTCCAAGGGTTCGCCACGCTTCTGGGCAGCGGCTATGGCCAGCTGCAGATTTTTCTTTAGCCGGTCTTGGCCAATATAGTTGGCAAAATCCCGTGGGCGCAGCGTTACCTCCAGCTCTACTTCTTGCTGGTCGTCATCGGGTACCCCGGTATTTATAATGCGTTCAATAGCCATCAGTCTTTTGCCTCAAATACTTCAACTTCGCCTTCCGGCAGGTGCCAGATTTTTTCGTTGGTACCGATAAAGTCCCGGAATAATGCTTCTTCATAATCCCAATCTCCAGCCGTGCGTGGCCTGCCCTCATGATCTGGTGAGCCGTAATGAACCATGACATTGACGTCTAGGATCGCTCTGCCCTTGCCGGGCTTTTGCTTGGAGCTGCCCCAATAGTTCTTAGCAATAAAATTGGCACCCGCCGAACTACCAACAACTATTTTCCCCGCGACCAGCGGGGCAAAGTCACCAAATGTATCGAGCGCATCAAACAACGGACGATTGGGTCCGCCGTGCAAATACAGTATGTCAAAATCTTTGATTTGCCGGAGAAAGCTATCCATCCGAGCATAGTCATACTTTTCGATAGAGCCCACACGCTTCTCAAACCACGGCTGCCATTTTTCTGCCAGCATAGACGCGTATTCTTCTGGCTCGGCAAAAAAGCAGCTCAGCACTCTAAATTTTTCATGATGTTTTTTCAGCTCCACAGTCAGCTTGGAGCCATAGTCAGGATGCGCCCGATCTCGTCCACCGGTCAAAATATACGTGGTCATATCGCCGCCTTGAGCGCTTGTTTGATACGTCCTTCGATACCCAGGCTAGCGTCTACTTTGGCTAGTGCGACCTGCGCGTCTTGGACGGTGTACCCCAGAGCCACCAACGCCTGAGTGGCTTCGTCTTGGATGGTGTTGCTGGCAAACAATGCGCTGGGGTCTGCGGTGCTGGTCAGTCCCACTTTGTCTTTGAGGTCTACCACCACCCGCTCGGCCACCCGCTTACCAACGCCGTTGGCGGCCTGGATAAACTTGGTGTCGCCAGCGGCAATGGCTTGGCGCACGTCCTCTGCCGAGCCAATACTTAGCACGTTGAGCGCCATTTTGGGACCCACGCCATTTACCTCTAGCAGCAATTCAAATAATCGCTTGGTGTCTAATTGGGTAAACCCAAATAAGTCATGGGAGTTCTCGCGGATGTGTTCGTGCACGTAGAACTTAGTCTTGTCGCCACTGGCCAGCTTGCCATAATCTTCGACAGGCACCAGCAGACCATAGCCAATGCCCTGCACATCTAGCACAACTAATTCGCCCAGTTTTTCGCTTACTATTCCAGTAAGTGTTGCAATCATAAGCCTTATTATCTCACAGACGAGTCTAAGCAGGAGTGCCTAAGGCGCATACTACAACAGCCTACGTGTGTTTCTTGTTCACGCCCGTCTCACTTATAGCACCACAACCTGCTATGATTATGCTATAAAGAAGAGCCTAAGCTAAGGGCACCATGAAACATAGAAGTCTCCTAAAAGTTGTTTTACTCAGCTATGTCACGCTGGGCGTTTACCAGCTGGTGTGGCTGTGGCAGGTCAGGAAGGGTCTGACAGAAAGACTCAACGACAAAAAAGCCATTCCGTCACTTGTTATTGCGCTTAGCATACTGGGAGTGCTCACCGTGATAACTTTGGTTATCTTCTTCTCGGCGCTGTCCAGCATGTCTACCTATTATGACTCTGGCCAATCTTCTGATGCCTCCCTGATCTGGCTCATACTGCTCATCTTCATTGTTGTACCAATAGGAGCCCTCTACTGGTCGTACCGTTTTGCCCGAGCGCTGCATATGGTTGTTGGTGGCATACCCCCCTTGCTCAACCTCATACTGCTTTCATTTCTGAGCGGCAACGGATTTGGGCCAATCTGGATGCTCATTGCCCAGAACGATATCAACAAGTTCTTAGACAAAGAAAATGCTGCCCCGACACCTACCACCGCTCCAACGTTCCTACCACCCCCGCCTCCACCGCCAATTCCACCCTACCAGCCTGGCCCAACCATTCCGCCAGCACCACCTGCCTAGCGTACTTGGTGCGAACAACACAACGCGGCAGCTATGGCGTCGGCGCAGTCATCTGGCTTGGGCACTTCTTGCAGCTTCAGGATCACACGGACCATTTCTTGCACTTGTTTTTTGTCAGCTTTGCCGTAGCCGGTGATAGCCTGTTTGATTTGCTGGGGAGTGTATTCGTGCAGTTCTAGGTCGTGTTGCTTGCCCAGTAGCAGCACAATTCCACGGGCTTGACTGACACTCATGGCCGTGGTGACATTCTGTGAAAAGAATAGTTTTTCTACCGACATTATTTGCGGCTTAGTCTCGGCAATAATTTGCTTGAGCTCGTCATAAATAGTAAACAGCCGGTCACTGTCGGCCTGCTTTACGGGTGTGCGAATAACGCCTGCGTCCACCAAGCTCGGCGTACCCTTGGCGTCCACGTCTATCACGCCAAAGCCGAGTATGCCGGTACCGGGGTCTATCCCAAGGATTCTCATATAGTTAAGCTTAACAGCTTGCTATTCTTCTGTGCTACCTTCGGACGCCAACAACTTTTCGTAGGACAGATCCCACAGGTCGGGCATGTCGCTGACATCTGCTTCTAGGTCTGCCATCGCCTCCAGTTCTTGCGTGACTTGTGTGGCTTCCGCAGTGAAAGTGTTAAAACGCTCGCGGGCCTGCTTGCCGTGGTAGAGAAACCGCCCTATCCTGTCGGCCACCACATCGCGCATATTAGACCGAAACACCGGGTCAGACTGATCGCCGTTCTCTCGCAGCTCAGTTATAGCAGCCTGCAGTTGCAGGTCGCTACGAACCTGTCTGCCTATTTCTACGTCTGCAAAATAGACAATAGCCCGTGCGGCATCGGCACGCACTTCTGCGTACACTATTTGCAGTATTGCTGGTGCACTCTCGGGGTAACTGCCTGCGTCTGGACCTTTGTAACCTGCCATATATATAAACAAATAATAAAATAACTGACCTGACTCGTCAATCTACTACTCCCTAATTTTTTGCGGGGCGTGCGTAAAACCTGGCCAAATAATTCTTTAGGTCTTGCCGATATTCATACAGACCATATCCCGCCACGCCAGCCACGACCAAGCCCAGGACCGCGTAGTGAACTTTGCCCGGCTGTTTACCTGCTGCCGCAGCCGCTTGGGTGGACGGCTTGGGCTCAGCCGCAACTTTGCGGCAGCGATTCGTCTCGGGATTTCTTTCTTCGCCCTCGCCACATGGTTGGGGTGCGGTGGTAGCAGCAGCTACCGCCCGGCAGCGGTTAGTAGCAGGGTTTCGCTCTTGGCCTTCTTTGCAGGTAGCAAGGGCGCTCGTTGCAGTCGCAACACTCCGGCAGCGATTGGTCTCTGGATTGCGCTCCTGCCCTGCGGCACAATCCGACGACTGGCTTGGAGCGTCTGCCGTTTTGCACCGATTGGTTTCAGGGTTGCGATATTTGCCCGTGGGGCATGCCTCCGTGGCAGGCGTTTCAGGATTCGTTTCAGGGTCTGTCGTCACTGCCAGTACATTGGCTGCTTCGGGCGTGGCAGTACCCATACCCCACATGCCATCTACAACTGACCACGTTTGGTTGTCTGCCAAAAGTGGTGGATACTGCACGGCGATTTCTTGGGTGCCAGACAGAACTACCTCGCCGCCTGCTGCGTTGGGCAGAGCCAAGCCAGTGGCCGCACTATAAAAAGCCTTGTACTCGCCCGGCAGCAGAACTTGGTCGGTAAAAGTAAATGACTTGCTACTGCCGGTTATGCTCAACGCGCAACCTTGCAGCCCAACTTTGTCAGCCGTGGGATTGTATAGCTCTATAAATTCCTGGCCAGTATCAATACCCGTCGGATTCGGTAAAATCTCTGACACGACAACAGATCCACAGTCAGGGTTTGCAGCTGGAGGGGGCGGGGCTTGACCACAAGACGGCGGCACTTCACCCGCCCTGCTGACGACCATACTGACCACACCCTCGCAGTTGGCTGTCCGCATCAGCTTGTCGTTGTTGACAGGAATAGCCAGGGGGCTTCCATTTGCACAGGGCGCCGCGGCACCCCATGCTACCAAATCGTGCACCATGCCAGCCTGCACCAGCCGCAAAGAACCGGCGGTACTGTCTGTTAGCTGCCGAACAATGGGCTGGCTGGAGCCGCCGGCGGGCAAACTACCAGTCAGTTTTGCGACACTAGCCGATGCCTGCACGGCGTGTGTCTTCCAGCTGAGATCGGTACAAAACTGTTTATCAAAAGTTGGCTTGGCATATTCTAGCAGCCAGCCATCCAGCACGACGTCACGGTCACTCATATTCTGTAACACCACGTACTCTTTGGGGTCGGCAGTGCCGCCCAACTGAATCTCGCCGATAACAACAGTCGGCGCTGCAGACTGTGCACCTGTACTGATAGGCAAGCCCAGAATGACAGCACACAAAGCAAAGACAAGTGTTCCCCAAAGCCGTCTCATAGTAAATGGACAGTACTATAGTCTATGAAGCATCGTCAAAGTGATTATGCTTATGAAATAATATTTAGTTAATGTTTATTTCTGTACTAAGTCGTAACTACTCAAAAGCTTAACAAGTTCAGCATGTATATGACCATTGCTGGCAATGAAGCCGCGAGTCGATTGGTCATAGCGCTGGTCATTGCCCTGGAGGTCGGTCACTTTGCCACCAGCTTCTTCTACAATCAGCTTCGGGGCAGCCGCATCGTGACAGTTGTCTACATTCAATAGAGCGGCAGCGTAGTGACCAGCAGCCACCAAGCCCGCCAGCAGAATAACCGACCACGTACTGGTCACGTAGGCACCTTTGCTGCGCAGAACGTTAAACAAATCTGCATCTGCATCTATAACCGGCCGAGTACTGGGAAAAGCATCTGCCTCTATGAGCGCATGTTCGAGTGTGGTCTGGTCGGAAACGTGAATAGGCCTGTCATTCAAAAAAGCTCCCTCGCCTTTGACTGCAGAAAACAGCCGGTCCATGTACGGATCGTAAATGACTGCCACAACCGGTTGACCAGCGTCGTCAGTCAGGGCCAGCGCAAAGGTAGATACCTGCACGCCGTGCGAAAACGACATAGTGCCGTCTATGGGGTCGCACACCCATTTCAGTTTTTTGTCTTCACGTATATTGCCTTCTTCGCCAATGACCCCATGGTCCGGAAATGCCTGGGTTACACGCTGGATTACCAGGGCATTTATGGCTTCATCTGTTTCGGTCAGTGGCGTACTGTCGGCCTTCCAGGTATGAGTGACACCAGCTACAAAAGCATCACGAATCATCTTACCGGCTTCGCGGGCCAGGTCTTTTGCAAAACCCAGCTCCTCTCCGTAATTCATGCTGCCAGCAGTTCTTCGGGAATATCGAAGTTTACAAAAGTGGCCGTTACATCGTCTTGGTCGTCTAGCGCGTCCATGAGCCGCATGATCTTTCCGGCAGTGGCTGCGTCTGATACCTGCACGGTATTGTTGGGCACATAACTCAGCTGTGCCTCGATAATATCAACACCGGCTTCCTTCAATGTGTCACGTACTTTTGCCAAGTCTTTGGACCCAGTATATATGACAGATTCTGGTCCTTCTTCTGCCATGTCTTCGGCACCAGCATCTAGCGCTTGCAGCAGCAAGTCGTCACCACTGCCGTTAATGCGGATCATTCCTTTGCGATCAAACTGAAAAGCCACCGCACCTTTTTCGGCAATGTTGCCGCCATGCTTAGAAAAAGCCAGCCGAACTTCTGGATAGGTACGGTTTAGGTTGTCACTGGCGCACTCTACCAAAATAGCCACGCCGCCGGGACCATAGCCTTCGTATAAAACTTCTTGGATCTGGACACCGTCTAATTTGCCAGAGCCACGGTCTATGGACCGCTGAATGTTGGCCGTAGGCATATTGGCCCCTTTGGCTCTGTCTATGGCCAGGCGCAGGCTAAAATTCATGTCCGGGTCAGCACCGCCTTTGGCGGCTACCGCAATGGCATTACCCAGCTTGGTAAAAAGTACGCCGCGCTTGGCGTCGTTGGCACCCTTTTGGCGTTTGATTGTTTCCCATTTACTATGACCAGACATTCTTATTCCCTTCTGCTGCCCGGGGCCCCCGACACAAACCAAGCAGTCGGCTTTGCCGAATCTGCTGTTTGTGGTGGGGTATTTTACTATGGCCAGACATTTTTACTCCTCTCTGCAGCAAACCTAAGATGGATCTTCGCTTTTAGGCAGTATACCACGCTTCACCCCTGTCGTCTTCCACAGAAGTAGACTCATAACAAGCAGGCAGCTGTAGATCAGGACAAGTCCAGCCACAGACAAGCTGCGTTGCACCACCGCGTGGGGTATTCGGGCAAATAGCCCCACCATGTCCAGCATATATGTTAGTAGTATGCGGGCGGGCACTGCCAGCCATGCCGCAAGCGTTGGCACAAACATTCCACCAAGTCCGGCAAGCAGCGAGCAGGCCATAGCCACTGGCACCAGCGGCACAACCAGCAGGTTGCTCACTACCGCAACCAACGACATTTCCTGAAAAATAAACAGAATGAGAGGCAGGGTCATAACTTGTGCTGCAATACATTCATACAGCAACAATACAAATGCATTGGGCTGCCTGACGCCGTGCAAACGCCGAACCGCTAATGGCGCCAGAATCATCACCCCGAAAAATGCCAGGAAAGATAAATACCAGCCTATGTCGCTCCATATATATAACGGGCTCCAGGCTGCTGTGAGGGCAGCCGCCAATGCTAGTAGCAATAGTGGACTAAATTCGCGTCCGTAGTACCACGCCCAGAGCGACAACACGCTCACCAATGCCGCCCGCACAATTGACGCACTCAGGCCCGTCACCAACAAAAACGCCACAATCAATACCAAAGAAAACACAGTCAATTGATACTTGGATCGCTTGCGCCCGGCCCGCCGTACAAACCGCACCAATATGGTCAGGTTGTAACCGGACACGGCAATGATATGCGTTAGCCCCACTGCCGACAATGCCATAGCCAGTGCCTCTGGCAAGGTACTGCGCTGTCCCACTAGCAACCCCAACCCAAACGATGCCTGCGGCTCTGGCAAGGCAGTTTGCATACCAGCCACAAACCTCAGCCGAGCCTTATCTATATAAGAAGCGTTACGCGAAATCACCCTTAAAGTGGCAAAGCTCACAAAGCCCTGCCAAGACCCGCGGCCCGGATACATTCTGCCGCTTATTCTGACAACATCGCCCCGATACACCGCGCGCTCACCAAAACCAGAAACTTTGAGCCGTCCTGGCACTGCCGTTGCATAAGGTTCTAGCAGCCTGACGCTACCTGCGTCAAACGCCAGTTGTTTTTTGTCATCGTACACTGCATCAGTTTCTGCCCGGACTTCTAGCGTCACGGTCTTGAATGCAACTGCTCGGTATGGCGACAGCTGGTGCGCAAAGGTTGTGCCACGCAAAAAACCAATGCTCATGCTGCTGGCCAAAATAATACTTAACACGGCAAGTCTCCTGAATTTCAGGCATAGCAGAAAACTTAGCACGCTAATAACTAACCAGACAAAACCACCTGGCAGGCGTGCCAGAGCCAGCCCAACCAAAAAGGCCACCAGCCCAGCCGTAACAACCGTTGTTCTGCGCAAACCGCCGTGCATAGTCCCCCAAAGTTTCACTTGTCAGTATACATTGCGTGTTCTAGCCGCTGGTGCCGTTGCACTTCTTACTTCAGGTGAGACTGCGCTGAAGCACAGTCTCACTCCTTAGAAACAACTACCTACTCTTGGGCGGCGTACGATACTTTCATCTTGTCCAGGTGGGCGGCGTATTCCTCGCGAACCCCACCAAGTGTATCTGGGTAGCCGTCCAGGCGGGCACGTCGACTCTGACGCGCCTCGGCAGCTTCAGCTTCAACCGCAGGATCGCCGGGGCCAACTTCGACAGTGTAAATGCCGGCGCCAGCCACCATGCCAGCTCCAATTGCAGGCGACAAAACAGTATATGACTCACCGTCTCTAATCATTCCCTTCTCTCGTGCCTGGTGAAGCGCCAGAGGTATAGAGGCGGAGGAAGTGTTGCCATGGTCGGCCACACTGGTTATGAGGTGGCCCTTTGGTACTTCTAGCACATTGGCAAGCATTTGGTTAAGAATGCCATTGCCTGGATGCGGTGCAAAGTAAAGCTCATCCCAGTCAATCTTCTGCGTCCTCGGGTTGTACCGGTCGGCCATGTCAGCTACCTGATACGTCAGCTTGCCCATTTTTTCCGCGGCATGCTGACCTACCCTAAGACCCTCCATGGTTATCGTTAAGTCATCAAGACTCTTAGGCGGAAAACGCAGGCCCGCTTTTACCTGGATGGCTTCGGGGTCTGGATCTGCCCAGAAGGCAAACTGCGGCTCAATGGCGTCAGGCCGGCGTTCTAGAATGACGGCACCAGACCCGGCACCAAACAGACCAGCAGTTTTATGGTCTTTAGGATTTATACCAGCTGATGGCATTTCGGCGCCCAGGACAAGTGCCCGATGATACACATCTGGCTCGCGCGATAGGGCATTGACGGCACCAAACATACCGTACACAAAACCCGCGCAGGCGGCATTGTGGTCGACTGTCGGACCCGCCCTGTCAACTCCCAGACCTTGGTTAACAAATACGGCCGTGGAGGGGCTAAACTGATCGGGCGTACTAGTGGAAAGAAAAATGGCATCGATTGGCAACCCGTGTTCTGTCGGCTTTACACCTGCCATGTCTAACGCCATGCGAGCAGCAGCAATACCCATGTCCGAGGCAAACTGCCCTTCGCTGGTAAAGTGTCTTGCGTGAATGCCAGCACGGTCTTCTATCCTCCAGTTTTCCGGAAGTTCCACGCCATATTCTGCCACAAACTCATCATTGGTAAGTCTTCGGTCCCCTAAAGCGCCGCCGATTCCCACGACAGCAGGGTGCCCTTCTGCTACTTCAGCCATATATCTCCTTATTTTTAAATAATTAAATGGCCACATAAATGACCATTCAAATTGAGCAGTATATAGAGATCTTTAGTGTCAGGGAGAGAGATTTTTCGTAGCATTCTGGAGGTCGCGTGAACACCCTGATTGATTGTATTTTAACAGGGGCGGTACTCATAACAAAGGACACCAATCGGGTCTGGCTCGGAGGATTTTGATAGCAGGAAAGCGACCGTATTTTATCCCGAGACGGCGATCATAAATCTACATGGCTTAAGGGTAGAATAGGATAAAGTATTGTACATGAATGAATACTTTGCGATTAGAGAATATCGAGCTAAAAATGCAAAGAAAGTATTGTTCTTCTTTCCGGCTGGCTTTACAAAAATGTGGCACTATCGGTGGACGGTTTTTGTTTTAAATCGCATGGGAATAACCGTAGTGGGGTTCAACTTTGCCTGGAAGAAGGCAATTCGTAAATGCAACTTTGACAATATGGTGGACCTGATAAAGCAGGTAGACCAAGCGGTGAGCGATACCATGTCCCAGTATCCACAAGGTACTCAGTACTCGGATTGAGTTATGGGTCAGTTCTGTCGCTGTACACCGCCAAGCGACACAAGAACATTGCATCCATCATTTTGTTTGTTCCGTATGGCACACTGTCTCACCTGCTCTGGACACACAAACCGTCCAGGCCGTTTACTCAGACGCTCGTGAGCAATGGCCTGAAGTCCGAGCGTAACCTAGAGAAACTAACCAAACCAATCGAGACCCAGTATCAATTAGAAAAACTAAAAGACCGGAAAGTTGTGAGCTTTCTTGGCAGGAATGACAAGATTGTCTTTGATGGCCAAAAGCTAGTAACCGCGATTAAAAAACAGGGTATAGACGCAACCTTTTATGAGTCGCGTTTTGGGCATTTTGGGACGGCGGCTGTGAATTTGGTGTGGAAACAGAGGTGGGATAGGGTGCTCTAGGCAGGTCAGAGAGGTGTTTTTTTAAGTTTTGTTCTGCTTGCGTGTGCCACGTAGTCCTTACTACCGTACTACTTATGAAACGAAATCTAACCGTCCAGTTAGATGAAACGACTATACGAGACGCAAAAATTGTCGCTGCCAAGCGATCTATGTCGCTAAGCCGCTTAGTCAGTGAAGAGATCAGAAAAGCCTAAAATATCCGCCTTATCCAGGCTAAAGCGTGGCTATAACTTAGGTGGTGGCAGATGCCCAGCCGCGACGAGCTTCATGAACGGTAGTAAGTAGAGTGGGTCTCATGGCTCAACGGAGGAGTGCGGGTCGCTAATAACTGGTATACTTTCGCTATAACCTTGAGAGGAATCTAATGACCGAGCAAACAGGAGAACTTCAGCAGCAGCCTGACGGAGAACGTTGGCTGGAGCTTATCGGTTATGGACACCTGAAAGGCCAGCCGACCGGGTTTGAGCTGGATGGTCAGCCCATATTGGCCGAGGAGTTCGACAAACTCTGTGGCGATCATGCCCGCCCGATATTTGCCGGACTTGAGACGTTAGACCGAGAAGACCCACGATACGAAAGATTTAGAGGTGTTGCACGAAAAGCATTTCAATCATACTTTGGCCCAGTAGAGGCCGAGGAATAAGCAGGAGATACTGAATCAATGGGTGAAGAGGTTGCCGAGGCTGAGCCAGTATTTACTCACCAGCATGGCAATGGTGAAATATATCGAGCCGAGAGCGTCGAAGCCGCAAGAGAGCTCTGCCGTGCATTAGCCGACATGACACTCGAGGAAGCCGGCATACTGTTAGAGCTCCAGGCGATTGGCAATGAAAAGTTAGCCGAGGACGCAAAGGATCCAGTAGCTGAGAAGCCTGTGAAAATCGAGAAAGCGGAAAAGGAAACGCTGAAAGCGGAACCCACAAAAGAAACCCACCAGAAGCAAGAAAAGGAAATCGCAAAACCAGACAAAAACGTCGAACACCCGCACATCACACAACTCCCCCAAACCGAAACACCAGAGCCAAAAGAGCCTGCCAAAAAAGAAACCGCTCCAACTCTGCCAATTATCCAAGTCGAGAAACCCGAGGCAAGGCTGCCCGACGAGACAGTCCACCAAGCCAAAGAAACTAGCGACGCCCGGCACCTCCAATACCAAGAAGCAACTCCGACCCAGCCCGAACCCAGCACCCAGCAAGCACCCGTGGAGCTTAGCGAGCACCCTCGCCCCACACAAGCCATCGCCCCAGAAGCAGTCCATATAGAATCCGTTCTGTCTGATCCGGTCGAGCAAACACCTGTTACCCTACCAGAACCAGAAGTAAGTTTGTATCAAGACAAAGCAGGCGTTGAACCAGAGCAGCCCGTGCCAGTTGAAGTCGCGGAACCAGAATTGGAAGTGGCTGACAGTATTTTAGATTTTGATACGCCTGATGACCTGCCGGTACTTCAAGAATCGGACGAGGCCCTAGTGTCTGAATTCACAGAAGCCACGGCTGCTGAGATCCCCGTGCCCAGCCCAACAGCCGTGGAGGACCAGGAGGCACTAGTTGAATCCGTGACACTAGAAACCGAGGCAGATGTACCTATTGCCGACGAACTCCTTATCGACAATGAGCAGCAACATCCGGCACTCGACATGGCAGCGGTTGGATTAGAAGCGATTGAACCCGCCCCATTCGTAGCACCAGAAGTCGCCGAACAACAAGAGACAACAACTGTCTTGCCGGTTCATGAGACCGAGCCACAGCCAACCGCAGTCGAAACAGCTCAGCAAGAGATACTAGAAAACCTAGCCCAAGCCCTCACCGCGCTCGAGCCAGAAGCCGCTATTGTCACACACGATTTACTAGACAACGCCGTAGAACATATACAGCGAATCAAGCAGCCTGGCGAGAGCCCTGAAAGTATCCATGCCAGTGAAAGCAAAGCCGTAGAGCTACTTGCCGAGATTTTTGAGCGCGTCGGACTAACATATAGCCATGAAGTGATAGAGCAGTTCGTCCACCGCGCAACAGTGGCCAAAACAAGCGAATTGAATACTGCTGCGTGGGATGAGAAGTTACCAAACTACGCCCTCAGTAGTTACGGCACCCACGAGGGACTTATGTATCTCTTGCGAACCAGCAAGCCACTGGCAAAGATCAAAGACACGGTGCATACCGCTCTGGGGAGGCTGGTTTTGATTAGTCCTTCTTTACGTAAAGCTGGCAAAGGTGGGGCCGCCCTTGAATTGACACTGGCCCCTAGCTAGTTGCGTGTAGCACGTAACTTTGCTATCATGAAGCTTATGAAAAGAAATCTCACCATTCAACTGGATGAAAGTACCGTAAGGGACGCAAAAATTATCGCAGCTAAGCAGTCTATGTCGCTGAGTCGTTTAGTCAGCGAAGAGATTAAAAAGGCAGCCGCTAAAGAGTCAGGCTATGAAAAGGCTCAAAGATCCGCCCTATCCAGACTAAAGCATGGCTATGACTTGGGCGGCGGTAAAATGCCCGACCGCGAAGAGCTTCACCAACGATGACATTTCTGGATACTAACGTACTCGTTTACGCTTTCGATAAAGAAGAAAGCGACAAGCACAAAAAAGCCCAGGATATCTTGACAGAATGTTGGAATAATCGTTCGGGCACGCAGGTGCTGCAGGAATTCTATGTGACAGTCACCCGGAAACTAGCCAAAACGCTTCCCAGACAGGAAGCCAGAGAAATTATAAAAGAGTTATCAGCTTGGCAAATTTATCAGCCAACCCCTGCTGACATAATCGCCGCGTCAGAGCTGGAGGAGAAGCACAGTTTGTCCTTTTGGGATGCCCTGATTGTCGTAGCAGCGCAAAACTCTGGTGTCACGACATTGATCAGTGAGGACATGCAAGACGGCCGCCAGATAGGTGCGCTGAAAATTACAAACCCTTTTTGATGAGTTCTTTCAATTTGGCGACAGGGCCGCTACTGGGAATGTTGCATAGCAACCATAGGGCTGTTTTTACCCTCGGGCACCCTTTTGGCGTGTCGTGGATTCGAGTCCCTCGCTGAATTTTCCTAAGCAAAAAGACCTGCCTTTTTGGACAGGTCTTTTTGCTTGGAGGGCCGTATGTATCGCTGTTGCAACCAAAATATCTAGCAATAAGGGTTCTTCTTTAACACATTCTGTTGCTAACGTATAGAATTATGATATGCCTGGCTTTAAATACAACCATTACGTACCCGAGTGGTATCAAAAAAACTTTATTTCACCCGACTCTACTGACGGCAGTTATTTTTACCTACGGTTAAGACCAGAGGGATTTCGTGATTCAAAAGGGAGGCTGCATTATGCAAAGCCGTTGAAGAAGTGGCATCCTAGCAGGTGTTTCGCGGAAGACGACCTCTATACTACTAGATTTAGCGGATTAGAGTCGCGTGATATTGAAAGACTATTCTTTGGAGCAATAGATACCAAAGGTAAAGATGCAGTGGACCACTTCATAAACTATCAATACCCCGACTGGCGCGGCGAGCCCATTGGGGACCTATTGCAATACATGACGACACAGAGGATGCGAACAAAAAAAGGTTTGGTTTGGTTATCTGAGCAAATTAACTCAAATGATACCAACGAAATTCTTAGGAGAATGGTTGAACTTAAAAATGTATTCGATGCCATTTGGACTGAGTGTGTTTGGCAATTAGTAGATGCTGCTGACTCTGATACAAAGTTTATTGTCTCTGACCACCCAATTACGATTTACAACCGTCAGTTGGGTCCAAGACAGCCAACGTGGTGCAAGGGTTTTCGCGACCCTGATATTCGTATGGTAGGCTCTCACACCGTATTCCCGCTTAATCTGAACAAAGCACTCATTCTTACAAATCTATCCTGGGTAAGGAACCCTTATCAGTCTTCCAAAAACCTTAGACCAAATCCCGGTTTCTATAGAAATACCGTTTTTGATTTTCATCGACTCCACCTCAACAGAAAACTATCTGAACTTGAAGTAAAACAGCTTAACTTTATTATCAAGAGTCGTGCGTATATGTTCATTGCATCTGGCAAAGAAGAGTGGCTTTATCCTGAGAGAGATATCTCAAAGTCAGATTGGAATATCTTTGGTAATGGAATTCTGTGTATGCCCGACCCCAGGTCGATGAATTATGGTGGCGAGATATTTGGTAGTTCTGGTGCTGGTACAAAGTGGGCAGTCGATTCCTATGGTAGAAGGCCTAACGACCCCTTATTCAGTAAGGACGATTTACCAACTGACTTGAGCAAGAGCCCTCTTTACCGTTTTAAGGGCGAATTTGCTAGAAGGTTTGGCCCAACGAGGCGAGGAGTAACTTTAGAGATTGGCGAACTTGGTAGCGAACAGGACACCGATACAATGCACGAGTATCATCTTTCGCTCCAAGGAAAGAAACAATATCATTAATTAAATGACTGAATTAACAGACGAACAACTACAACGATGGAAGGAAGTCTTTGCCAAAGACGGCATTGTCTACGATACAGATGATGATTACAGGGAAGCTGTCAGTAACCTTGTGGGATACTTTGAAATCCTTATAGAAATGGACAGGTCTCAAAGGCAGAAAGGCGAAAAAAAATGATGTTAGTCTTTTCCGGCTTTCTTCTTATCCTGGTAAATGTCGTAGATAAGATTGGCCAGGTCCTTGGCATCTTTCTTTCTCCGCAGTTGCAGTTTAGCCAACTCCAGCGCATCCTTAGCCAATATATCAAGAGTACTTATAACCTGAGTAATTTCTTCATCACTCATGCCTTGCGCATCAGAACCAAGTATTTCCCTTGCTTCTTCAATGCTGATTATCAAGTTATTATCACTCATATCTTTCCTTCCGTATCTATTAATTACGCATATTGCCCTTACGGTCATATAATACGTACAGAGGCTTTAGTAAACCAACCTGGCTTCGGGGGTGTGCATGGTAAAATATATTAGTATTCCAATGTCAAAACACAAAAAAAGTATTAAATTTATAGATTTATTTGCGGGTATAGGCGGTATTCGGCTTGGTTTTGAACGAGCTGGTTTTGAGTGCGTATACACAAACGAGTATGACAAGAGCGCAGCAGCTACCTATGCAGCAAATTTTGAAGGCAAAATAGACACACGTGATATTCGCGATGTGAATGAGCAAGAAATACCCAAATTTGATGTTCTTTGCGCTGGCTTCCCCTGCCAGCCCTTTTCTTTAGCTGGAATATCGGCTCGATATGGCCTAAAGCGTGCTCATGGCTTTAAGGATGAAAAGCAGGGCAACTTATTCTTTGAAATTATAAGAATTGTTGAATACCATAAGCCATCAGTGGTGTTCTTGGAGAATGTTGCTAATTTGGAAAAGCACGAAAAGGGTCAGACGCTCGCAACGATTAAAAAATCTCTTGAAGATATGGGTTATCTTTTCGAATACAAAGTAATCGATGCTTCTACTCTGCTACCACAGAGAAGAAAAAGAATTTATATGGTAGCTAATCTTGAAAATAAATTCCAGTTTAAGGATATTGAGCCTAAGGTAAGTTCAGTAAAAGAAATATTTGAAAAAAACCCTGACTCACGATTCACGATTTCAGACAGGCTTTGGGAGTCCCATAAAGCCCGAACTATACGAAATCAGGAAAAGGGACATGGCTTTAGACACTACATGGTTGACCCAAACGGTATCGCTAACACGCTTACGTCCAGGTACGGTAAGGATGGCCGCGAGAATCTGGTTGTGCAAAAAGGCAAAAACCCAAGAATGCTAACTCCGCGCGAGTGTGCAAGACTAATGGGGTTCCCAGACTCATTTGAACTTCCCTTAGCAAAAACACCTGCTTACAGACAGTTTGGCAACTCTGTGTGTGTGCCAGTCATTGAATCTCTAGCGAATCAGGTTTACGAACAGCTTTCTCAAGAAGAAATTGCTAAAGCTCCTGCTAAAGAAGAGTCAGGTCTAACAAGCCTTGTTACCCAAGCCGTGCCTATAGCTGGTTAAGCTCCTCAGAGAATATACCTATCTCTGGGTCGCTTAGTGTACCTACAATTGCTGCTCTATCAAGGTATCTATTCATCAACTCACATGAGGTTTCAGGTAACATGCAGCAGGAATGGCATGCTGCTAAATTCAAAGCTTGGTAACCCTGTCCATCAGACTCAATGCATAACGGGTCGCTAGAGCACCATTGTGCCTCTGTAACTGCTTTCATGACAGTATCTGGGAATAAGTCTGCCTCTCCCTGCCTTACTAACCCACCGAGAGTTCCGTCCGAATCGCCTTCGGCGGTGTATATGAGAATCCCGTACATAGGTTTACCCTTTGAACTTGAAGTACAGTATAGCCGTTCTCTTAACGCAGAACTCGAATACCCACATTCGAAACTGAGTTGTCTAACAAGTAGATGTGCTAGTGTGTGCAAAAATATAAACTCTGGCGTTAATTCATCTACAACACCAAATGAATCGGGGTTTTTCTGGTTCCTTACAAGTAAGTTCTTGTAATGAGCAGCTGTTCTGGGATTTTTTGCCCATTGCCTAAGTTGACTTGGCTTAAATTCTATAAATATTCCTTCGCCTCTTACTTCATAGCCTGGCTTCCATCGAAAACGTTTATTTTGCGTGACCGACATAGTTTCTATCTTTTCATCATCCTTTACCGATGCATCATCAGAAGCTTGGGGAGGTCTTATGCGAGAAAATCCTGTTTGTACTCGGATTTCGCGAAGTTTTTTTACTAGTACGACTGAGTCAACGAAGGAAAGTTTATACTTTGCGGCATCTTGCTTCTCAATAAGGAAATCTTTCTTATTGTTAAGGCTATCGTCATACTCGCCCATGAAAGCCAGGTACTCCTCATACCTGTACTCTTCCTCATTTTTACCATCTCCCTTGTCTTCGTCATCTCCCATCATTTCGTTCACAATAGCTCGAACCTTTTCAATAGGCTCAGTAAGTTGAGCTGATATTCTTTCAAGATAAAATTCTAAGTCCTCTGCGTTCTGCTGGGATTCAAATGCCGCCCAAAGAGGGGTATCTATGATTCTTGACTTCAGCCCCTCTGTTGAATGAGGCGGTATCAGTATTGAACTCTTAATTACTGGGAAGTGTACATTCGTACCACCACGTTGCAGAGTGGTTAGATTTTCTCCACATTGGCTACTCCATATCATCTCCCAGGGCATAGAGCCTTTGCAGTGAGCTATTTTCTCTATATTGTCTCTACCAAACGAACCACCCATACTTCTACTCGAGCCACACGTTCCACAATGAATAATAATCCCTGAAAGGCTGGATGAGTTTCCCAGTTCTCTGTATTCAAGTTTTGGCTTACTACAAATATCTCTGCCTGTATGTGCCCATTCAATGAATGGGAAGTCATCAATATGTCCCTTCCGGCAAGCAACGACAAACCTGGAAGGTATCAAGTCAAGCGAACAAACGTGGCAATAAGGTCTTTCATCGAAAGAACTAAAGCGTGATGTTGCTACTGCTGATTCTCGCCAATCCTCTAACGGCATCAAGGCATTATGTAACTTATTTCGACATCGCATCCATCTAGGAAAACGGACCGCGACAATCCCATCAATTGGTGCTTCCGGGGCCATTAAGAAGTAGTTAGCCCCTAATTTTTTTTCTAGGCGTGGGTCATATAATTTAATACCTCGCTGTGGGTCCCACTTATCAATTCCGCACACCATTAATGATGCGTTTGGCAAGTCAGCTATGGCACCAATACCGAAAGTTGTTACTGTTTGACTGCGTCTCAGCGTAGGCTGACTTGAATTTTTATCATTGCTAAATCTACTCATGTCCGTGGTCCAATCTAATTGAAGCCTCAACGTCTGTGCTCCTCATTGATTGTAACGTTGAGTACCTTCCCACACCTTTTTTATCAGCTGGGGTACGCATTAACGCAGCTTTGCCATGATTACCCAAGGGGTTTGAAGAACCGAACACCGCCCCATCTCCTAGCAGTCCTAATTCTGATATTGTTTCGGCTATTTTATCAATTTCTTCCTTAGTTTTGTCGACTTCTGTATCATCAACCTGCTTAACTCGACTTAGTATTGAGGCGACTATTTCTTGGAATTTTTTATCACTCGGCTTGAAACTACTAAGCTCTTTTCCTGACTGTATGCCCATGTAATGACGCACAAGAGTGATAATAACAGCGTGAAGTGCTTTCTCTCTCACTGGGGCGGAGAACGGTGTAACGCTAGTTGGCTCTACGTACCTATAAAGGGACTGGTGGTACTTTGCAAATTGTTCATAGTGCGACCGGTCACGGCTCTTCGTTGGTCCATATAAGGTTATAACCAAGCCTGGATACGCGCGACCAACACGACTAGTTGCCTGGATATATTCTGAGGTTGTTTTTGGTTGTCCAAGTACTAACATTAATCCTAGACGGTCAATATCAACGCCAACAGAAATCATGTTTGTCGCTAAAAGGGTGTCAATAACTTCTTGGCTTGGGTACTCAACACTAAGTCGTTGCAATATTTTTGGGATTGATTCTGGGGATATTCGACTCGTAAGCTCTTGAACATCCTTATCTGAATATACGCGTGCTTTTTTACCAAGTCTTTTGGCCACTGAATCGGAGTAAGCTTTTACGTCATCATAAGCTAAGCTCATAGACGTACCTAATTCGCGGATACTATTACAATAGACAACTTGTGTCCAAAACTTATCTTTAACTTCGTCATCAGCCACTATAAACTCAGCACCTTGTGACATTCCTGCCATTAATTTGATTTGCATCCAGGTAGATGTAGTTCCTGACGGCATAACTCCTATGTATAGTCTCCCTGGGCTATCGCTAGTAACATCTGCCTCGCGTGCAAAAAATGAATCACTAGCATCGAGACCGGGCGAAGGAAATTGTCTGAAGTCTCGAGCATAAAGTGCGTTACATTGTTGTTTCGCACGGCGAATAGTGGCCGTTGATGCAATTATTTTTGGCTTACTACCTTTGGCAGAGCACATTAGGTCAATCGCTGATTCGTATAAGCCAACTACCGTACCCAGTGAGCCCGAGATTAAATGCAGCTCATCTTGAATTATTAATTCGGGCGAAAGGTTCTTATTGCCTTCGTCGAGTGCAAAGATTTTTGATGCTTCGGGTTTCCATGGCAACATAGCAAACTTATCTACTGTTCCAAACAAGAGAGTCGGTGCTTGGTGGTATACGTCTTCATCAACGATACTAATCGGGAGTTCGTCAAAAAAATCACATCCACGGTTAGGGCAATACATTACAAAACGATGACGTGGACGTGTTATAGCCCTGTAAGCATTTACGCCTTTTGATTGTTTTTTAACCATGTGAGTCCCGCACCAAGGACAGCTTAGAACTTGGAATGGATTATTGTAGCTGCCATCAACCTGCCTCATCAGGTCAGCTAATCGAAATTCAGCATCTTTGATTGAATATGGCGTAGATTGTCCCAGCCATAGACCAATTGTTATCGCCGTATCTCCTAAGTCTGAGCTGTTAGAGCGAAGTTTTTCGCAGGCACAAATAAGTGTGCAGGCTCTCTGAAACTGTTGCGAGGTCAAAAGTCTCAGAGTATATCTCATTATTACTGTCGTACCCCCCGATTCATCATCCGAGTGTGTAAGTCTTCTATAGAAAATAGTAAACGCAGTTAAGCCAAGATACGCTTCAGTTTTACCACCACCAGTAGGAAACCAAATTAAGTCCACTATATCTTTGAAATTGCTTTCGTTATTTACGAGAGACTCAACCTCCATTAATAAGAAGGCTATCTGAAAAGGCCGCCACGTTGCTGGCTTCTTAGCATCAGAATCATCATACGAATCAGGCATTGCGTGCCCTTCATCAGGAAACTTCTTTTTTGATTGGAGATTTGTGTGCACTCTTTGCATTAACATCGCCTCGTTGGCAAGATTAAATGCACGCATAGCTTTTGGATTTTTTCCTAGAAAATTAATTCCAGAGTTCATCCTGCTCGCTGATTCTCGACATGACTCTATGTGCTCAAGTGACACGCTATTAAGGCTTTTATCTAAAGTTTTAGATTGTGCAGACAGGTCATCTATCCAATTTTCATAAGTAGCTACAAGTAATTTTAATTCTTTTATAATCTCATCCTGTTTTGAATAGGCTAGTGTAGCCATTTTTAAATTTGGGACGTTGGACCCGTCTCGCGATTTAATGTCAAAACTCATTTGAGGGATGATATGTCGAGGAATTGTCACTGAATATACCGCACTCGCAAGCTTACCACCGCTCTCCCAATCCGCAGAGCAGCCATGGCCAGTAGCAAAGTATCTCTTATTCCTAAAAAGCAACTTCAAGGATGCCTCTTCTGGGTCACTGCTTATATATTCAGTCGTACTAAGGTCCTCGAAAACTTCAACGCCAGACTTGCTAGTGAGCTTAATTGAAGTCTGAAAGTAAGCTAATTTATGGTCGTTCTGTGACTGAGACGTTTTGGATGTATTAATAAGACTAACGGTGCACAGTTTCTTGCCGTTACGTGAAGGCTTCGATATGACTACAATCTGTAGCTGCTCCCCTTCGATTTTGTATTCTGTTCTTGAACCCGTTAAGTTTAGCTCAACTTTTTCGCTGATAGGGATTCGTTTCCAGCCGTTCTGTAGCCGAAACATTTTATAAAGAATTTTTGCAAACTGTTTGTTGTCAGGATGAACTGATATAAAGTAATCTCTCTCAGTTTTTGAGAAACTGGACTTCAAAGATAGTTGCCCATCTTTATAATCAAATTTTTCAGTAAACGCAGCATTCTGCATATAAGCATCACTAATACTTGTCGCTCGACAAGAAACCAGTCCAAGGTCTGAACTTTCTAGAGAATCATACCTGGCTGTATCAACCTGAATAATTAACTGCCTGACTGTATCGTCGATTGAAAAACTAATTCCCATCGCGGATGGGAAAAATGAAGTGGCATATTCAATAGTGCCTTCTTCTTCGTCCCTAGAACGCATATCAAGTTTTTCTTTTCTCTCGTTAACTTCTTCATCGTTATCGACAAGTTGAGGGAAAAGTATCCCAGCGGAATATCGTGAAGTTGGTGCTTCCTCGATTACTTCGATACCAGATTTGGGTCCAATAATATCTAATTCGAGGAAATCTATCATTTCCTGTCTAAAGTCTTGGTAGGGATTATTCTTCATGTTCATCATTATCTTATACGGTTACTCGTAAAGTTCTTTTAACTTATTCCTGTACTCTGGCTTCAAGGTACTCTTTACTGCCACCACAAGTGCCGTCCTGGCACGAGTAAAGCCAACATAATTGACTACTTTATCCCAGTCGCGGTTTAGCTCACTGATGTCAGTCAATATGACTACAGAACTCTCTAGACCCTTATAGCTCTGTATAGAAGTATAAGCTATCTTTTCTCCACGTTCGCTCCTTATATTGTCTGTATCTAGAAGCAACAAAGGCTGTTTTGTCCTTAGACGACCACTGCCCGCCAAGGACGAACTATATCTTTTTGGCGACAGGATGGTAATATCGTTTGCCGAGACTCGGCCATCAAGCAGTTTGTTTATTTCGTAACTAACTTTATTAGCCTGGTCTGCATCATCTTGAAACCACACATAGCGAACAGGTATACCTTCTAGCTTATTTACTGTAGGTGCTTTTATGCCCGAGATAATTTCTGTTTGAATCGCAATTGGTTTAGTGTTTCTGCAGTTTATACTCAACTTATAGGTAACAGATAGCGCTTTTAATTTACTAAAGGTTTTTTCATCTAGATTCAAAAACATGTTTTTCTGATTCTCTGGGTCAAGAAAAACGGTCCATCTACCATCTTCAATGCCGCCTCGGACAGCCCTACTTAGGCAATTGATGTATGTATCTGAAAGGACGTCCTGTGCTTCATCGATAATTATTGCGTCGTAAGAGTATTCATCACTCCAGGCCTTATTAAACAACTCCGGATACACTTGCTGGTAAAGCTCATTATTATCGTTTGATTGAGCAGTTTTGAGGCCCTGCTCAAGTCCAGCCTGAGTAATTGTGTCGTGGAAAAAGCTATGAATTGTTTTTACGTCAACATGTTGCATTTTCTCGGTTTTGTTTAGCGACTCGTCCAGACATGCAGCTAGGAACTTGTTATAGCAGAGAAGAAGAGTTCTAATGCCTTGTGCTTCGTTCCGTTTGGCTTGTTCTGCCGCCAACAACGTCTTCCCCGTTCCGGCCGCTCCTTGGAAAAGAACACGTTTATTTTCTGCCATTGCATCAAGACACATGAATTGTTCGTCAGTTAATTTGATAATCTCTGCTTCCGAGTCAGATATTGCAACACTAATTGGGAATATGGTTTCGAAATCGCCTCTCACATATTTAACAATCTCACTGATTTCTTTCTTTGTAAGCTGCTTCGCGGAACGTTGTCTAGACTTCCAGTTTCCAATGAGCCTATTTAAGTAATCCTCAAAAGGCATATTGGTGTCGCGTACATCAAACACAGTTTGCAGGTCCCACTCGGGCGACTCGGTGGTAAATTGTATATCTGGTAATGCTACACCATAACCGAATAAGTATTGGTTGATATTGGTGTCAAACTGTTGAGCTAAGTCTGCTCTTAGTGAATACATTGCAGACCGTGCTTGTGTGAATGGCGATTCACGCTTTTCGGACACGCGTCCATAGCGGTCAGTGAATTTCCACACCCCATTTTCACGACGCACGCGGCCACCTTTTATTTCAATAACAAATACGCCAGCTGGGCCTACAAGCAAAATATCTATCTCGCCTTCGCGTTTTGATAAATGTTTGCTGAGCCCAAGAGAATGAAGGCAATACCAGTTATCAAGATTTTCCGATTCTTTGATGATTTTAAATAACTTACGCTCAGCATTACTTGTAGTCTTATGGATGAATGGTGGGAGTGTTCTCATGAGAAACCCTCATTTAATCTGCCGATTTCTGAGACAGGCACACTGAAAGTTTGTTCTGATATTGATTTCACGATTGCGATGCGAGAACTTCCCGAATAGGCTTGTAGCCTTTCACGTGTTTCCTCATTTACATCGCTGTCGTCTGGTTCAATCGCTGAATTAATAATATTCCTTACTAGGAGCCAGCCAGTTTTAACGTGAAGAGCATGGAGAGTCTTACACGCTCGTATTACCTCATCACGATTTGCTATCAATGCCTGGTCCTTGGTAATTCTAGCAATGGCCTCAATCGCAGCATAGTTATCATTGGACGGACCAATTACATTACCGCTTAGCCATGAGCGAATAGTGTGTATTGTTCGAGGACAGCCGACTAACCTAAACATGCCAGCCAGTTCCTGGTCAGATGAATTACTGCTTTCTACGTATTTTTGTAACGCGTCTCTCCAGATATTCGCAGTAGCTGCTACGCTCCTGTACTCTTCTGATTCTTTCAAGATGCTGAGTAACTCTTCAAACATACTGCGTTCGGAATCAGCAAATACAAGTTCATCGCCTTCACTAATCTCGATTGTTTTGCTTCTAAGTATCTTGTGCTTCGAACGCTCTAGCTTATCAAACTTGTGTTGGGCATCAGCATAAACCATTGTTCCATCATCAAACTGTATCTGGCGAGCTTCTACACCCTCTTGTTCGGTACCGTTGTATGAGGAATCGTAATTGGGATAGAGCGGTGTGTTAAATTTCTGTGTAATGTACTCCAGAATCGACTCTATGGACTGGCCTTCTTCTGAGTCCGAGAGAGTAACGCTTGAGGTAGTATCAACACCACCGAGGGATTGTCTGGCTACTTTGTCATACGATGACTCAGGAGAGCTAGGATGAGTCTTATAAACACGCTGCAGACTTTCCAGTTCCTTGCGGTACAGAATGAATACGGGGTTCTTTACTGGTGCAAGAAAGCCTTGAGCAGCGTTTCTTCTATTACTCCAACCTGTAATAATTCCACGTTTTACTGGCATCGAACTTAGCTGTTCAATATTTTTGGCTTGAATTCGCTTGTTACCCCTCAGCTTATTGAAAGCAGCCGTATATTGAGGGCTGCAGCAATAAACATAAGTAGCATCGTTGGTATTTGTTTCTAGTAAAGCCAGAATTGCTTCGCTTTTTGGACTATGCTTTGAGAAGTATTCGTATAATGTATCCATCTTAGAAATAAGTTCTTCGCACATACTTGAATGCATTGCAGGAATAAGGAGACCGTAGGATTCCCTAATTCGATTTTTGAAATCCGAATATTTTTCATCCATTCTCTTAGTCGGAATGTTGTATTTGGCAATATATTCATGGAAGTCATAGATAGTAAAAGGCAGTTGCAGCCAGCCATTTATTAGTGAGATTCCCCAGCGAATTAAAATGCCTGATTCCGGAAGAGGGGATACCTGTTTGCTCAGCGAGTAGAGGATTCTGTAAGATTCTTCGACTTGCTTTTCTATGTCGGTTGGAAGACTTATTTCACGAAACTCAGGCTCTTCCCCGGCCAAATAGCTGACTATCTGGCTATGTTTATCAAAGGGCTCGTTTGGGTTTTCTTGTAGATAGGAAGCAGTATCAATACCCTTAAAATCTCCCCTTTTCCATACATAACTTTCGATTCCCATAGAATGCAACGTCTTTAATTCGTCTTCATCTGCAGAACGGAGCAAGCAAAGAACTTTCCTAGGATTTGTATCCGAATTTAATCTTTCAATACTTCCATAATGTGCTCGAAGCTTGGAGGCACTGTCAACCACCAGTAGTTTGTATGACGGGTCCTTCATTGCTATATCAACAGCCATGTCGCAATTTGCTACTAATCCAATTATTGGCTCCTGCTTTAGGTTATTAAGACCAAACGAGCCGACGTAATGCCAGTCTTCCGTTGAAGTGTAATCTGCTATTGGGAAAATAGCCTCTAGCGGGTCGTCCCCAATCTTTACTCCACGGATTGCATCTATTAAGCCACTTTTATCAGGTGCTACAACAAGCATTTTTGATTTTTGAAAAGTTTTTAATCCTCCGCTGGGTAGTTCCAACATATGCTCGATTTTCTTACCATATACTTTCGTTCTTCGCGTACGACTCGCATTGTCTGTCGATGTGTACGGCTGTATTCTCCACTCCCTACCCGTACCTTCAGGGATACTTTCCACCATTCCATTGTCGAGCCTTTTAACTGAAAAGTAATTCTTTCCATGGATTACAGTCTTACCCAGGAACTGCCCGGGATACATTACTCGATTCTCAATTAGCCCAACACTATCGCCAGGTTTAATATCTTTTAGAGTTGTTTTGCTGCCGCTAGAAACGTCATACTTTAACAGGGCAAGGAGACTCTCGACAACCACCATAAGGAGAACGGTAGGGTCCTCTGGCGTAACTAGAGCTAAGTCGTCTTTAAGGTCGTCCGGCTCCTTTAACTGCTCAAATATTAGCCTGGAATTTATCTCGTCGAAAAAGCTTTTGTTGTAGGTATTATCACGCTGTTCAATTTGCAAGCGAAAGAAGTCCTTGGTAAGTTTCTGGTCGTCAATCGTGTCTTGCATAAGTCTACATCGTCATATTCATCTGTTATTTGTATCTTATTGTACTCTGTAACGGGGTAAAACTAAATGGAATTATTGTGTAGTATAGTTTTTACTGTCTGGGGCTGGCTCACTTGTTATCATTGAATCGTATTTTTCTGCTGTTTCTTCGGCCAACGGAATTAGGTCTTCGTAGTTTTCGCCACCGAACCTTATTATCAACTGTCTCCTGACCCCTGCGTAATCAGAGCCAGTTGCCCATACTTCAACGCCAGCATAATCAGCAAGTTCCTTGTCAGACAGCTGCATCAGCCTGTCAATTCTGGAAATCATATATTCATCTTTCTTGCTGTACGCAGCCAGATGTTCCTCTCGCTTACGGAAGAGGTAGACTCTGTATTTGTCCGCAATGCCCTTGTTAATGTTTTGCTGCAGCTGCGCCTCTAGTATTTCTGTTTCAGTCGGCATTTCAGGGTCATCAACTGCGTTTGGCCCAAATTCCTTTTTATTCCTACGCTCTAACCACCATTTTGCTGCACTAATATCGCCGTTATCTATGGCATCGACAATTACCGCCTTTGCGTTCTCGCTGACTTTTGTTCTGGCAGCAGCAATAGTGTCAGAAAACTCTGGTATTTCACGACACCAGTGATAGTACGTTTCACGAGATATACCAGCGTAAATGCAGGCCTCGGTTACGTTTGCACCACGCCAAAAAGCAGCCAGTAATTTTTTGACAGCATCAAAGCTCTCGTCGTCCTTTTTGGACGGCCTTCCAACCTTTTTACTTGTAGTCTCTGTTGCCACGAGTATGCTCCAATTCTTATTATTTGGATTTTCATACTCATCTTTTGATTTAATTGTAACAAAATGCTTTAAGTGCCGTTAACAAATGGTATAATAGGGGTAGTACATTAGAAATTTAATCGAATAAATGTCGTTAAGACAGTTTCGTTCCCGAAATAGGGAATAATTCTGTCTTAGCGACTTTTTTATTTCCTGTCTCGGTCAAGGGACTAGGAAATGAATACGGCAGAAAATTACTATGAGACATCAGACTTAGGCTTAGCAGCTGCACTGCTTGCCTGTAACGTGCTGCTCGTCAGGGTTAACAAGGAAAACCCCAGACGAGCTGTTTTTGTATTTGTTGAATCGACAGAGGTCAACAGCCTAGTTCAGGAGTACTGGAATGGTTCCTTGGCCGTTGGTGCACTTGGATATTTCGAGAATACAAAGCGACTTAAAAGCAGGATTTACGGAGAGTAGTAATGGACCTGACTACCTCTGATATACGGCAGTTCCAACAACTTTATAAGACAAAGTTCGGGATTGAGCTGGACGAAAAAACTGCACGACACCAGCTTTTGTGCTTGGTGCGTCAGATGTATGAGGTCTACAAGCCAATCACACAAGAGCAGTCAGCAGCGTATACCGCAAAAAATGAATATGAGGATACTAGTAATGAGCAAGCCCGAGCAGCAAGCGATAGCTAAATATTTTTCAAAGAAGCCACTGCTTTACATAGGTGGTCTTGGCCAAGTGTTCGGTGTAAACGCAGGGCTGTTACTTTCACAGTTGCTTTATTGGCACGGTAAGGGCAAGGATAAATCTGGCTGGATATACAAGACTGCTGCGGACATCGAAGCGGAGACGGGCTTAACACGTAGTAATCAAGAAACAGCCATTAAGAAGCTCGTCAAGCTCGATGTTATTGATTACAAGCTGGCTCAAGTACCTGCAAAACGACACTTCAGAGTAAAACTGGAAGAACTACATAATATTCTTCCCAGTTTGAAGGAATCCCGCAAACTGGATTACCCAAATCCACCGAACTACTATGTCCCAAATGGCGAAACTATTACAAAGATTACCAGAGAGACTACTACAAAAAATACCGTAGCAGCGGTTAATAAAAATAACTTCCAGCAACACCGGCAAAGACTGATAGCTAGCAAATCGGTCCGTGGACCCTAGGCCTTTTTAACCGCAGCAGCCATTCAACTATTAATAAAGGAGATGAAATGATTAAGGTAAGTTTTAGTAGAGATGAGTTGAGAGAGATAGGCTTTGCAGTCCTATTAGACCGTGAGACTGTAATCGACCATCTGGAAAAGGAGCCTGATAATACGCAGCTGCAGCAGTCGCTTCAAATGATTAATGGAATCGTATTAAAAGTGAACGCAGCAATAAATAAGCCAAAGGAGGTATAATATTAAGCGTTGACCCAGTTCGTGCCAAGAAGTTTTTTTATGCACTTCTGCCTGTTAAGGGGCGGTTCTGCCAGAAGCCTTCTTGGTAACTGGGTCAACAGGAACCGTCCCTTTTTGGACTCAAGGAGAGTGTTATGAAAACCCAGAAACTGCGATATATCGCCTACGTACGCAAATCATCCGAAAGCAAAGAAAAGCAGGAACTGTCGCATCTTAGCCAGATTGAAAATATAAAAAGCCAGTTCGGTAACCTGAATATTGTCAGGTGGATGGACCCTGAAAGTAAAAGTGCTTTTACACCTGGACGACCAGTATTCAGAGAGTTAATGGACGCAATAAAAAACGGCGAAGCAGATGCAATCGTTGCTTGGCACCCTAACCGGTTATCAAGAAATGAAATCGATAGTGCCGAAATTACTTATATGTTGCGAGGAGCCTTAAAAGACCTAAAGTTCTGCTCTTACAATTTTGACAGTTCGCCCGAAGGCATAATGATGCTGCAGATGACAATGAACCAGTCTCAGTACGAAAGCACCAAACAAGGTAAGGACGTTAAGCGCGGGCTGGCAACCAAGGCTGGTACTGGCGAAAAGCCAGGACGTGTGCCTCCTGGATATATGAAAGTACCCCAATTAGACAGCAACGGTCAGGTCATTATTCGCCCGAAAGACAATAAGATAGTTACGGAAACCGGTAAGGACCCCGAGCGGTATGAAGATGTTAGGCGTATGTTTGCCTTCCTATTAGGTGGTGGATACACGCCAAGCCAAATATGGAAGATTGCCTTCGAAGAAATGAACTTCGTTATGCCGAAAACACCGAAGACAGGTGGCAAGCTCATAGGTAAGAGCGAACTGTATCGTATTTTCAGGAACCCTTTCTACGCTGGATATTTTGAGCATAACGGAATCCTGCATAAGGGTAACTACGAGCCGATGATTACCTGGGAAGAGTACAAAACAGTTCAGCAGATACTTGGCGACCGTGGCAACCACCGTGTCGGTAACTTTGACTACGCATTCAGCAGTATGATTCGCTGTGGCATTTGTAATTGTTTGGTCCAGGCACGTCATCGCACCAAGTACGTAAAAAGCGAGGGACAGTACAAAACATATGTTTACTATTACTGCTCACGAAAAAGTATGGACCGTCCTTGCAACCAGACCGTGTATACCCCACTGGAGGTCATTGAAAGCAATATAGACGAGGAGCTGGGCAAGTATACGATAATCCCTGAGTTCAAAGACTTGGCACTCAAGATACTACGCCGCAACAATAAGCTTGAAGTTAGCGAACGTGAGCGGATGTACGGCAAGAACGTCAAGAAACGAGCGCAGCTGCAGTCGCAGCGGGACAGCCTCATTGACTATCTACACCGTGAGTTGATAGATGAGGAGGAGTACAAGCATCAGAAAAGCCGTCTGCAAGTTGATATTGATAGCCTGGACCAGCAGCTACGGAATACGGAGAAGCGAGCCGAGAATTGGATGGAGCTAAACGAGAAAGCATTTAACTTTGCTGCCTACGCTCGTATCCATTTCCAAAGCGGCGACATACGAACCAAACGTGAGATACTCAAGACCTTAGGCAAAAACCTTGTGCTACAAGATAACAGACTCTTTATAGAGCCGAATGAATGGCTCGTCCCAATAGGCGAAAAATACCCAGAAATTGAGAGAAGTTTCTTGAAGGTACGAACCGAAAACAAAAACGCCGCCACCAGAGATATGGAAGCGGCTCTTGAGCCAGTTATAAGTTCTTGGAGGGCCCAGTGGGACTCGAACCCACGACACCCTGCTTAAAAGGCAGGTGCTCTAACCGGCTGAGCTATGGGCCCACAAAAATGATTGTAATGTACGGCAGCTGTCAGGGGAACCCACGACTCACCTCTCACCCTTCTTAAAAGGCAGGGTCACTTTCAGCGACCCCGGAACTTCGCGACTGAAAACAAGTTTTCATCGGAAGGTTCCCTTGCGAAATGCCACAGGCATTTCTCACTCTAACCGGCTGAGCTATGGGCCCGCGTTAGCGTGTAATGCTGGGCTGCCGCAAGCTGGCGACAAAACAAGTTTGCTCGCCAACTGTGGGCAGCCCAACAAGCCGCTTCCTCTTCCGTTGCCCAAACAGCCGGACACAGTTTGCTTGGTTTGGACAACGGGCAGGGCTGTAGAAAGACAGTGCTGCGAGAAATTAACTTCTTACATTATGTTTATTTTGGGCAAAATGTCAATGATTTACAGATGGGAGCCGATTGACCTAGTTACGAAAAGTTTATATAGTTTATCTACTTTCACGAACATTCGTGAGAAAGTTCTTACACATCCGTCCTATCTGAAAGGTGGCACTACATGCCGCTTGCAGAGCCTTTGTTTCTGTATCCCAATTCGCGCCGGTTCCTTTTTGACAAAGTCTGTGACGAAATAGTCCGGGCATTAGAAGCGCGCAACTGGGACGTACCGGGCATTCTGGTAAATTTTCGTACTTTTGGGACTGGAGCCGCCAAGTATCGGATGGTCTCAGAGATCCAGGGCGCTGACTTCAAGGTGACCCTTGGATGTCATACATTCCACGGAAGCCAGAGTGTCATAGGCGCAACAGAAGTGATCATCCCGCGCCAGCACATTATGGTTTACCACAACTGGTTGAGTCCCGTCTACTACGTCTACGCCGGCACCGACTGGCTGGCAGACAAAGAGCGGTGGGTATCCGTTCAGCCGAAATCTAGCAGCAAGGCTGATCGAGTGCCCCGCTGGTACCTGCGCTACACCGGAGACTGCTTCTGCAACGCCAGCGACCGGCGTCACACGCATGCCGGCAGCGGTCCATCGCTGTTGGTGCATACCAGCGACAACTTCGAATACGACCCCGTGGGCGACGAGCCGACTATGTACGACACCGATGAAGTGTTCGAAGACTTCGCCCAGTGGCTCCGGAGCAACCTGCTGGACTGGATCCTCCGGACTCCTGAAGCCACCGAGAAGGTCAACGCCTTCCCGCAGATCAACACACCACTGCCAGATGGGATACCGCCAATCTTCTGCTTCGGCGACAAAGAGGACTATCTTCGTGTCTTGTTCGGACAAAACGTCAGTGTCGAGCCAGATCTGCGCTACGGCATGGCAGTCGGTAACTACAGCTTGCTGTGTTATCCCGTTCTTAGTAACGCTCCCAGGGAGGCATATTCCAGCTTTCTGTGGTGCGGCTTTGGCGAAGTGCAGACCTCCACACACCTTGATGAGTTGGTCATACCCGGACTCCCGTGGCAATCACCCCTAAACTCCTATGTATTCCGGGTAGTGCCCAAACGTGCAGAAGGTATCTATGTTGCAGATAACTCGCCGTACGTGTCCTGGTATCACCGACTATCGAGACGTGACCTACTTTCTAGTAACCTGGGCTCTGCGGAGCGAGAGATTGCAGGACGGACTCGAGCTGCTTCACTGATGCAAATTGCGACCTATCCAGGCCTCCGCTACCAGCAGCCAATCGTGCTCATCAACCGCGAGCTAGAGCTTGACGAGGTCGAGATAGTTAGTGGCCCGTGGTCCACCTAGTTCAGGCGAGGACGGAGTAAGTCGTGCGGTGAGTGTGGGCAATGCCGCAGAGGTTTGGTAGTCCTCGGACACCACTTCTGTATCACCACCCCTCCACCGCACGCAATAACACATATGCTTATTTTTATTAATTATACGGGTAATATATGCAAATTTAGTGTATAATCTGTACTTTCAGGACTATACGTCGATAGAGTGGATATGAATCACTCAGATACACTTTTATACAAGCTACGGTTTCTTTTTGTCGGTGCGCTTATTATTGTCGTTCTTTTTCTGGCAGCTATCCTCTTTACGACCCTAGAGACCGGAAGTGCCGAGGCCCAGGCCAGTAGCACAGCCGATGTCCAGATTGTAGACGCACCATCCGACGACCCAAACGTAGTCACCACCGGCATGACCTTGGCCGTGGACCGGTTTGGCAAAAACATGACCGCGGCCGCACATACGATTCACGAGGACACCCAATCAGCCTCGGCAGCCACAGCGCGAACCAGCAAACTGATAGCCCGGCGCGCAGGCAGCGGCGTAGTTGCAGTAGCTCGTGGCGTGGCCAAGGGCCTGGGATTTGTTGGCAATGCGGCCTTCAGAAGCGCTGCCCTTGTGTTTGGCGCACCTGGAAAGCTTCTGAAGTTTGTCTCTAACACCTCTGTCGTCAGTGCAGTCATAAGACCCTCCGACCACGTAGAGGTACCAATAATCGATCCAAATTCGCCCGAGCTGCAAGCGGCCATTGCCGCCCTGCCTCCGGCACCAGCCGTACTTCCTGCTGCGCCCACTGCCGGTCCACAGTGGCCAATCCAGGGCGCTGTCACCACCGCGTTCGGTGTGGCTCACTGGCCGTACCAGCGAACGCACACCGGCCTAGACATCAGCGACGGACAGCGCTCGGGCGTCACACCCATCAAGCCTTTTAGGCCAGGACGAGTCATAGACACCATTCGCTCCTATCAGGGGCTCGGCAACCACGTGGTTGTCGATCATGGAAACGGCGTGACATCGGTATACGCCCACCTGGCCTCGATTGCCGTACAGATAGGTCAAGAGGTGAACCTAGACACCACGCTCGGTTTCGAAGGATCAACCGGCGCCTCTACGGGCACCCACCTGCACTTTGAAATCAGAGTGAACGGACAGGCAGCAGATCCTCGGCAGTTCGTGAGTGGCCAGCCCTAAAGACGACAACCTTACCTAGTGTTTGCCGCGCTTTTTGTCCTCTTTATTGCGGCCAGTTGCCCACATAAGTACCAGCGTTAACACAGCAGCCAGCGCAACGGCGACGTCTTGGGCGTCCCGCAGTACGTCACCATGCGGTGCATCAAACACTTGTTTTTGGATATGGCTCGGCACCAGCGGCAGCGTCAGAACTGCCAGTGAAGCGCCAATAGCTATCAGGGGCAAAATGTGCAGTGGCAGCTTAGAGCTGGGCAAGGACTTGCGCATAAGCAGCAGGGTAAACAACGTGGGCGCTAGTAGCAAAGCAATCTGTGTGGCCATGGGCGTGTTGGCTCCGCGTATAAACGCCCCAGCTGCCAAACCGGCATCGTCACCAACAAACTGCACCAACAAATAACCGGCGGACATGGACACAAACAGCTTCACGGCGCTCACACGAAACACAAGTGCCAGCACCACAGGCACGCATGCTGCAGCAGCCAATACTATAAGAGGTGTCATATGGGTATGATACCAGAAAACGGTTATGTTAAAGGTTAACTTCTATGTCGTCACCATCTTTTAGGCCAAGCCGGTCAGCCGTTCCAGCCGGAACCTCCAGCACATATTTGGCTGCCCTGGGCGGACAATACTTGGCTGGGTAGGTGTCTGGTGACAAGTTTTTTGCCTGGTGGATCAAGTGCCGGCCCTCGTCAAACCATAAGATGTCTATATCAAACTCCATGTCCTTCATCCAAAAGCACGATGTATCCGGATCCTGAAAGACAAAGAGCATACCTTGGCGGTCAGCCAGCCCAGTCCGGCCCGACAAGCCCTGTTCTTGTTGGGCGGCCGTGGCAGCTACATCTACTCGAAAGTTCTGATGGCCCAGCACCACATTAGACCCAAGACGGTCTGGCAATACTGCTATGGCCAGGAAGAACAGCAAGGCTAGCAGACCCCCGCCCAGCAGTTTGTATGGTCGGCCTTTTTTAGGCGCCGACTCGATCGCGTCTTCTTTTGCCTCTGGCATTTTGTTCTATGTAATCAATAATTTTACCTGCTACGTTGCGATCGGTCACTTGCTCGGGCGTCTTGATACTGGCCGAGGAATTTACCTCCAGCACTAGTGGGCCACGGTCGCTACGCATCATGTCCACACCGCAAATGGGCAGCCCCATAGCCTTGGCGGCTTTTTGGGCAGTTTTGCGCTCTTCTTCGGTGAGTTTTATCGGGCTGCCAACACCACCTTGGTGAGTATTGGAACGAAAATCATCGTCAAGACTCTGGCGTTTAATACTAGCAACTACCTTGCCACCAACCACCAGAGCTCGTATGTCTTCACCGGCAGATTCTTTGACAAATTCCTGCACCAAAAAGTTCACGCCCTCTACGTAAAAGGCTTGCATTACCGCTTGAGCAGCCTTCCTGGTCTCGGCTAACACCACACCATTGCCATGAGTACCACGAGCCACCTTGATAATCACAGGCGCACCACCAGTTTGTTCGATAAGGTCGTCTGTCTCGGCTGTCTCGCGCGAGAATACGGTCTTTGGTATACCCACACCAGCACGAGCCATGATTTGCATAGCGCGTAGTTTGTCGCGCGAGCGGCTTATGGCAATAGAACTGGCCGTAGTAAATACACCCTGCATTTCAAACTGGCGTACCACCGCTGTGCCGTACTTGGTTACCGACTGGGCAATACGGGGAATAATCACATCGATGTCAGACAAATCTTCACCCTCGTAGCGCACAACTGGGTTGCTGCGCTCGATGGTCATATAACATTTGTTATAGTTAACCACCCGCACGTCGTGACCGCGGGCTTTGGCTTCTTCTATAAGACGCATGGTCGTGTAGTTGCCCGGTCCGGCGGACAATACAGCTATCTTCATTGGTGGAGCTTGATCCATTTCATTATTCCTCTACCGGTTCACCATACGTGGCACGTTTGCCAACGTCAACCAAAAAATGGTGGTGGCGTAAGAATCGCCGGCCAATGAGTACTGGCCACCGCATCTCGCTGCGATCTGCCAGGCTAATAGCGATGGGGTAGGTTTGGCCCCGGACGATTACGCGCGTTTTTATGAAATATCGTTTCTGATTATCACCATTGCTGCTGCGCACATACCGCACCGCAAATTCGGTGACGGTTGCATCAACGGCCGGATCGCCAAGCGGCGAAAAGTGCAGAACTTTGCCTGCTTCGGACTTTTCTACGCGGATATTGGTGCAGTGTAGGGCGCCGGTATAGGCCCCCGTGTCTATCTTTGCTTTTACTTCGTCCACGCCAAAATCCGGAAACCCAACTGGCTCAAAAGTACTGATAATTTTTGGTGGGACTTGTTGCTTCATACTGTCAAAGATTATGAAGTATCAGTATACCATTTCTAAGACAGTATGACCAGAAATTACCCCTGTTATATAGAACTATTTAGCATTCTGTACGCGCAGATAAGCGAACAGCACCAGACTAACAACAATAAAGAGTATTACAAGAAGGAGAGGAATCAGGCCGCTTTGATCAAGTTTTTTCAGTGCGCCCTTACCCCGTTTGAACTTTACGAGACGCATATGCTTATTTGTACACGCATTGTAAAAATTTGTACAGAATATATGCAGTTTTTTGCTACTAGAACAAGCCTCGTTTTTTATGAGACTTAAATTCTTCCAGCAGTTCCTGTTGCTTTTTGGATAGCTTGGTAGGTGTTTCGACGTGGATAGTCACAATATGTGCGCCACGTGTTTCACGCTTGAGATGTGGTACTCCATGACCCGACAGTTTAAAGTCAGTGCCGGGCTGAGTGCCAGCTGGCACCTTCATGTTGACCGGTCCGTCAACCGTGTCCACCTCTATTTCAGTGCCCAGGGCCGCGTCTACCATGCCTACTGTTTCTTCGCTCAGAATAAGGTCGCCCTCGCGGGTGAATTTCTTGTGGGACTTGACCCGTACGTGCACGTATAAGTCACCCTTTGGTCCATTGGCAACTGCCTCGCCATGTTCGCGCAATCGAATGGTCGAACCGTCGTCTATGCCGGCCGGGATTTTCAGGCCAATTTCTTGTTTCTTTCGCCGAGTACCCTTGCCATGACACACTGTGCAGACTTTTTCGGGCACCTTGCCAACACCTTTGCACTTGGGACAGACCGTGGCTTGTTGAATATTGCCAAAAACAGTACGCATAACGCGGGTTACTTGACCATGGCCATCACACTCGTCGCACTTTTTCATCTCGTGGCCCGGCTCTACGGTACTGCCTTTGCAGTGTTCGCACTCGTCCTCTAACTCGATATTCAGATCTACCTCTGTGCCAAAGACAGCCTGCTCAAAGCTAACTTCTACGGCTACCTCTACATCGCGGCCTCGTGCCTGACGCTGACGACCGCCGCCTCCCGTACCACCGCTAAAGAAACTATTGAAGATGTCACCCAAGCCCATGTCGCCAAAGTCAAAGTTGACGTTCTGGCCCTGTCCACCAAAGCCACCAAATGGGTCACCGCCACCATTGCCACCCACGCCGGCGTGGCCAAACTGGTCGTAGCGTTGGCGTTTGGACGAATCTTTGAGCACTTCGTAAGCTTCGTTGATTTCTTTGAACTTAGCCTCGTCACCACCTTTGTCGGGGTGGTGCTCTACGGCTGCTCGCCGGAAAGCTTTCTTGATCTCGTCTGGGCTGGCAGTTTTGCCAACACCAAGTACTTCGTAATAATCTTTTTTAGCCATTGTTGTTTCCTTTGAAGTATTTGAGAACCATAGCATCGTCAAACGTAATTGTCTTTTGGGCCTGCGAAGAAACCGAACGATTCAACCACCCTGCATAGCAAAAATAGATAACGGGCAGGCCATCCCGGTGAGCAGCCTGCATTGCAGGCACCAAGTCACTATCCGAAGAAGCCAGTGCAACGGTCTTCTGCGGCTTATCGTGAGAAGCAATCACCAAATCTGTGGCCACGCGAACGTCGACCCCCTTCTCTTGTAGTACAAGCGTTTTCTTGCTGCAGTGAACACAGGCACCTGATTCTCGAACACGCAGATACCCCGCTTTTACAACTGTTATTTTTTGGTTTGTCAGGTCTGCTACCCAGCGTCGATTCGCTTCAGAAATTGAAGTGATTCGTTTCTGGAGTTTTATGGGTACTTTTTGAGTGGGCTGTTTTATGCGAGTAGTGTAATAGGTAACATCAACCAACGCAACATGCAACGACTCCCGTAAGAATCCGACCAGATCAAAGCGAAAATAAGCGTGTTTGTCGTTGATTTTCTGGTGTTGCTTCAGAATGTGCGCAAGCTGATGTCGCAAATTTTCACCATCTACTAAAACTCTCATACGTATCCTCCACAAAAAAGCCCCGCTGAGGCCGAAGCCAACACGGGGTGCTGTAAGCCTATAGTAACAAAAAGTCCCGCATTAGTCAACGTCAGCGCTTGGTCAGAAGCCTTCACGAACTCATCTGCGTTGGCAGTTTTGCCAACGCCAAGTACTTCGTAATAATCTTTTTTAGCCATCTAAATTCTCTTCCATCCATGCCTTAGCTTTTGTCGATACTGCTGCAATGGGTACCGCCTCTAAAACAAATGTGTCATAGCTGTGCAGCTTGGCAACTGCTGCTTCTACCCGATCAAATAAATCTAACGCACTTTCCATGACCAGTAAAACTTCGTTAGCGTGAGTGATCTTGGACTCCCACCAATAAGCTGCCTGCACGGGGACTTGCTTGGCGCACACTACCAGCCGCCGGCCTAGCAAGGACTTGGCAATGCGCGAGGCCTGGGCAGCGTCTTCGCAGGTCAGGTACAGGTAGCAGTAATCTCTTTTTGTCATGCTGGTGCCCATTGTACTATCTGGCACCGACAAAAGCGCTCTTGGCGGCCCATAAACCCTTGGCTGGGGTCTACTAGTTTACTAATAGTGCCTATGCCGTGGCAATATGGGCAGCCCTGGGCACGCACCGTCCGCTCGAACTCGGCAATGTGGTCGTGCTCGGGCGCAAAAAAGGTGTGCTTGTCGTAGTTGGCATCTGTAAATGGATCATAGCCCCCAGGGTTGTAGCCAATCTCTGCGTCCTCTACCAGTGGGTGGGTAATCAGGTATTCAAACGCCGCCTTGAGCTCACGAAAAGCCTGTTCGTCACCCCCTTGGTCTGGGTGCAGCTGCAGGGCTTTTTTGCGAAAAGCTTTCTTGATTTCGGTGACGGTGGCATTTCTGTCTACGCCTAAAATCGTATAATGATCGTTATTCATGGCCTAACACGCCTCTGTTAATTTTCGCCATGGTTGCTTCCCTTTTCTACACCTAAACTAGTCAGGGCGTTCACAAAAGCTTCCCGCACTCCCTCGAAGTCGAGGTCGTAGTAGCGAGCTACCTCTTCCAGCAGCGCCTCTCTGTCGTCCAGATAGGCGTCTAGGGTGTCATCGTTAACCAAGTCTTGGTGCTCGGTGAGTAGAAACTGACCCACTGCTTGCACTCGAGTGTCTTGGGAGGCGAAAGAAATCATCACCTCCCTAACTAAAAGCCAGCTCGTCAGCGGACTGGTCCATCTAGTCTTTCTTTTCCTCGTCGTCTACTACTTCGCCCTCTACGGCGTCGTCTTCTTTGTCAGCCTTTTTATCGGCATCTTTCGGCTTCTCGTCTGATGATTCGGCATCAGCACCTTTGTCTTTTTGTTCGTACATCTTGGCACCGATTGGCATCATCTTGTCAGTCAGTTCTTTGGCGGCTGCCTCTAGGGCATCTTTGTCAGCCTTTTCGTCTGTGACTACCTTCTTGGCGGCCTCGATAGCTTCGTCCAGGGTTTTTACATCTTCTTCGGCAATCTTGTCTTTATTATCAGACTTCATCTTTTCTGCCTGGTAGACGGCGCTATCCAGCTGGTTGCGAGCGTCTATAGCTTCGCGCTTTTTCTTGTCTTCTTCGGCGTTGGCCTCGGCCTCTTTGGCCATCTTCTCTACCTCGGTCTTGTCCAAGTTACCGCTGTTCTGGATGGTAATAGACTGCTCTTTGCCAGAACCTTTATCCTTGGCTGTGACGTTCAGAATACCGTTGGCGTCGATGTTAAAGGTCACCTCAATTTGTGGCACACCGCGGGGGGCAGATGGAATACCGTCTAGTACAAAACGGCCAAGCGACTTGTTGTCACTCACCATTTCGCGCTCGCCCTGAACCACGTGGATCTCTACCTGCGGCTGGTTGTCGGCAGCAGTACTGAATGTTTCGCTCTTGCTGGTTGGAATAGTCGTGTTGCGTTCGATCAGCTTGGTCGCCACGCCACCCAGAGTCTCGATGCCCAGTGACAGTGGAGTTACGTCCAGCAACAACACGTCTTTGACATCACCCTGCAGCACTCCGCCCTGGATTGCGGCGCCAATAGCCACTACTTCGTCAGGGTTCACACCTTTCATAGGTTCTTTGCCGAAGATTTTCTGTACCTTCTCCTGTACGGCTGGCATGCGGGTCATACCACCAACCAAAACGACAGCGTCGATATCGCTAGCCTTCAGACCAGCATCTTTCAGGGCTTTTTCGCAGGGAGCAGCAGTATTGTCTACTAGGTCACCCACCAGGCTTTCTAGCTTGGCACGGGTTAGCTTGTGCTCGAAGTGCTTGGGGCCGTCGGCGTCAGCGGTCAGGAAGGGTAGATTGACGTTTACTTCGTTGGTAGAGGATAGCTCGATCTTGGCCTTCTCTGCTTCGTCGCGCAAACGCTGCATGGCAGCCTTGTCGTCGCTGATGCTCAGGCCGTGTTCTTTCTTGAACTCGTCGGCAAAGTAGTTGACCAACACGCGGTCAAAGTCAGCACCACCCAGGTGGGTATCACCGTTGGTAGCCTTTACTTCAAACACACCGTCGCCAAGTTCTAGGATAGACACGTCAAAGGTACCGCCACCAAGGTCATAGACGGCAATCTTTTCGTCGGCCTTTTTCTTGTCCAAGCCATATGCCAGGGCTGCGGCGGTCGGTTCGTTAATAATGCGCTTGACCTCTAGTCCGGCAATCTTACCGGCGTCTTTAGTAGCTTGACGCTGAGAGTCATCAAAGTACGCAGGTACCGTAATGACAGCCTCTGTTACGGGACTGCCCAGGAAGCTTTCGGCATCGGCCTTCAGCTTGCCCAAGATCATAGCGCTAACCTCTTCGGGGCTGTATTCTTTGTCGCCCATCTTTACTTTGACGCCGTTGCCAGCCTTGACCATTTCGTAGCCCATCAGCTTGATATCACGCTGGACTTCTTTGTCTGACCAATTGCGGCCAATCAGGCGTTTGACTTCATAAATCGTGTTAGCAGAGTTAGTCACCTGCTGCCGGCGAGCCACCTGACCCACTAGACGTTCGCCATTCTTATTTACCGCCACAACAGATGGTGTGGTGCGGTTGCCTTCGCTGTTGGCAATGATCTCTGCCTTGCCAGCCTGCATAACGGCCATGGCGCTGTTGGTAGTACCAAGGTCAATTCCGATAATTTTTCCCATGTATTGTTCTCCTTCTAATACATCTTGTATTTCTGCATCAAGCTCTTGGCCAAATGTCTGCCGTTCTTTAAATACCTGGCACACACTTACCAAGAGTGCTAGAACTATTTTACCATACATTTCTGGCACTCAAAGACCTAGAGTGCCAGTCTTGTTTGCGTCCTTTACTTTCTGTTTGAAGAGGAATAAGCTGTTAAGCAATATCTTTTAACTCTTCTTTTTATGGCAATGACATCTCTAGAAACCAGCACTGGTTCCCTGCCAGCTTTTACCGAAGCACAGTTAGAGCTGGCCGACATGACCTTTAACCCGATGAATCGGCGAGAAGCTACCCCAGAGGTGATGGGCACCTATTTGACAGATATCTACGGTCGCGAGTTGTGCCAGGACCGGCTTATGCTCACGGGCGCCCTAGCCGTTGACGCTTTTATATCTGTACCAATCAGTGAGGAGCAGCTGACTGATATGTTCAGCGGTATCGAGGCAGACATTGTAGCCGATGGGCTAGAGGGAGCAAATAGCCGCACCAAGACACAGATACAAGAGGCTCTGGCCCAGAGCGAAGGCGTACCTGATGAAAAAAAATTGATGGCGGTCAGCGATGCGCTAGCCCAAAAGGCATATGAAGGCGTCTTTCGTAAGACGGGCAGCACCCACCACAGCCATGCCTTTGCCGCGGCGGCCATGGCCCATCATGTGTTTGGCAAACTCCGTACCGAAGGGCACGAGATCGACCCCGTTTTTGAAGAGACCGTCGTCAGCCTCCTATTACTGCACGACGCCGGGGAAGAAACCATGCGCGCCAGCAAACACTTCGACCCCAACCGCACCGATAGCTATCATTCACTGTTGGTCAAACGCATCTTCGAGCGCATGGGCAATGACTACGCTTCTGACGCAGCCGATGCCATGCGCTATATGACCCACCTGAAAGAGCGCCCCTGGATGCCCAGCTATATGGATTACATCCTCATTGGTACGCAAAGTCTGCTGTTTTGCCAGGTAAAGCCCTATGACATTCAGCATAATCATGAGGTAGAGCCCAAGCCGGTCACTACCGACGAAGAAAAAGCCAAGCGCGCTCATAAATGGGAAGACTACGATGCCGCCAAATCGTTCCTAGAACTCAACGCCATGTTGCACGCCAAAAACCGGGAAGACCGCGATGCTATCAAACGATCTTATGAACATATAGCGCGCATAAGAAATGCCCCCCAAGTAGCCAAAATGGTTACGCGCCTCCAGGCAACAATTTATACCGAGAACTCGTGAGGCTCAGCAGTACGGATATCTTCGCTCGATGAAATACCGGGTTGTGGCCACCCGTAGGTCTCTGCCAGATCTATGAACGTCGCCTGTACAGGCAGGGCAACACCTGCCAAAACCCGAGTAAACTCTGCCGTGTTGGCCTCATCCTGAAGCTGCTGAGTAGTGGCAAATCCCAGGGAAAGTTCATCAATCGTAGCAAGCGTTAATGGCAAAGATTTTATATCTTGCGTGGCTAACCGCCCCCGCCATTCGTCAACGGTGTCGAACATGCTTCCCATGAAAGACGGCGCCTGGCCAAAGGCCACTCGCGCAGTTGCCGCACAGGCAAGATGATTGTGAGCAGACTTGCCAACCTCTTGCACTGCCCTCAGCGCAACCGCCTGCCCCACAGACAAAATGCCCGCCTTGAGTACAGCCCGCTTAAAATATCCAAGCGCACTCATCTCAAAAGAAAAATCACCACGCGCCACTCCAATATCGAAATAGCGTAATTGCTCAGAAGTAGGAAACTTACCTACCGAGTAGCTCGTTTCAGTTTCTAGCCAGTTTGCCCACTTATCAAGTTGCGCCTCAGAGAAGCCCACTAACCGGCCTGCATTTTTACACGGACCATAGCGTGCCTGATGACTTCTTCGCCCAGTATATAGCCAGCCTGCAGCTCTTCGCTGACTACTTCTACTGCACCATCGCCCTCTTCCATGCTGACGGCCTCGTGAAAGCGGGGGTCAAAGACCTCACCCACTGTCTTGATACGCTGCACACCGATATCTGCGAGCGTTTTTTCAAATTGGCTGACAACTGCCTGGACACCCTTGATGTAGTCGTTGGCCTCTAAGTCTTTGGGCACATGCTTGAGGGCACGTTCGAAATTATCAACAACAGGCAAGAGGTCACGGACCACGTTGGCCTTGACCATGTCTTTGAGCGCACCAATTTGCTCGTCATGCCGGCGGCGGACGTTTATGACGTCAGCACGTTCACGCTGCAAAGCGCCGGTGAGTTCGATAATTTGTTGCTCTAATTCTTTGTTGGTAGGTTTTTTTGTAGACATAACTTTCCCTTTTTATGCATCTAAAAATTCAACTATAAACATCAGTCCGACGTCCAGCATCCCGGTGATGGTATTACTCATGCAGCGCCTTCTCTAATGCCTGGCCAGCATGACTCACCAAACTCATCACGTCTCTGTAACCCTGTCGAGTGGGGCCCAGGATACCAATGTAACTGCGGTCACTGTACGAACTCCGAAACCGGCTAATGATGAGGGTGCAGCCGGCATTGCGGCCAATAGGGTTCTCGCGGCCAATGTAGACGTTGAGCGGTTCGTTGGGCGCGGCTTCGCGCAGCCATGGCTCCAGATTGTCTAACAGGCTGGCCACCTGTTGTACCTGGGCTCCTTGCATAAACTCGGGCTGACCAAACAAGTTAGACAATCCACTCATATACAGCTGATTGCCAATAGTTGCCATGCCGAGGTTGCCGGTTAGCTCCACCAAGGTGTCTACAGCATTACGGATAGTCCGCTCGGGCACGCCGCCGCCATGCACCCGGGCGGTCAACGCCCGTTCGCCCCGGCGCTCTTCGCTGGTGGACCTGGAAGGTGCTTCGCTCAGGTGGTTCACATAGAACCGATAGCCCTTGTCGGTAGGAATGCGGCCAGCACTGGTGTGCGGCTGCGCGATAAGACCCAAACGTTCTAGCTCAGCCATTTCAGTACGAATAGTTGCAGAGGACACACTAAATACTTTGGCAAGCAAGCTCGAACCAACAGGACTGGCTACCTCTGCGTATTGCTCGACAATTGCGCACAGAATCTGTCGCTGACGATCTGTCATAACTGAGCTTAGTGTATCGCTGCTGGCAGTCGCAAGTCAAGAGTGCCAAATTCCCCGCCAAAACCGCAAGTTAGTTTTGGGCCAGAAACTTTTTGGTGCCTAGTAGTAACTGTTCGGTAATTCGGCGGCCACGCTTTTGATGCTCACGATCATGCCTGCCCCCTATAACCCACTCGTGGATCTGTTCCACGGCATGGTCAAAAGTATCGTTAATCAAAAAGATATAGTATTTGTGAGTCAGGGCAACCTCAAACTCTTTTTCGGCGCTCTCTAGCCGGCGACGTTTTTCCTCTGACGGCATGGTACCGCGGCTGTCAAAACGCCTCATCCACTCCTCGAAGCTGGGTGGAATGACAAAGAATATTTTGGTGTCTGGCTTCAGTGCATAAATAGTGTCAACACCATCAGGCGTAATGTCGGTGATACCTATTTGGTTCGATTGGTGCGCCTTGTCTACTTCGCGGATACTAATGCCCGACACTTGCTGATTGTGAATAAGCGCCGCCTCTAGAAACTTACCACCCTCTAGATCTTTCAGTACATCTGCCTCAGAACGGAACCAATATTCCCGGCCATTGTATTCGATAGGTTCGCCATTTTTATGTCGGATTTTGCGTGTCGTATCAGAAACCAGGTAGTGGTAGTGGCCGGTCTTCTTCAGATCGGTCACAATGGTATTTCGGCCCGAAGAACTGGGCCCGACCAACAGCACCAAGTCTGTAGCATTCAAAATTTCTTTGCTGCGCTCGGAAGGCTGATAATCTTTGAGCACTCGCTGAAACTCAGCCAAGTGCTCCAGTTTATTGATCATGATATAGTTATACCAGATAGGGGGTGTTATGCCACATGTTAATGAACTGTATGATTTTATCGTAACGGCTTTTGTTGTATATGAAGACACTGTCATGCTTGTCAATCACCCGCGATACGGCAGGTGGGTCCCCATGGGCGGTCACGTAGAGCTAGATGAAGACCCAGACCAAGCCCTGCAGCGTGAAATAGCCGAGGAGACGGGCCTAGAGGTAGAAATACTAAGCGAACGAGCACCTATAAAAACCGCCGATGGTCATATGCTCTATACTCCCAATTGCGTGGATGTACACGAGGCAAACGCTCCTCATAAACACATTAGCCTCAACTACTATGTTCGCGCCACACACAATAGTCACGTTAAGTCAGACGAGCACACTGACATACGATGGTTTACCGAGGAAGAGTTAGAAGATCCCGCCTACGACCTGTTGCCCAGAATAAAATTTTGCTGTCGTGAGGCCCTCAAAAAAGCAAAGCAGTCATGAAGTCGTTGCTGTTCACGGCCCGGCCAGAAACGGCCGTAAAAATTCCGATTCCAGGTACAAGCCTGCACATCAATGCCATCTTGCGCGATAACTGGTCACAACCTGTGGCGATCTTGCTGCATGGCCTACCAGCTAGCTCCAACAGCCATTTGCCGTTCTTTACTGCCAAGCTGCTGCCAGAACACGGCTTTGCCACCCTGCGAGTAAACCTGTACAACGAAGAGCCCGACACGCGTGACATGATAGATTGTCTACTACAAACTCACGCTGACGACCTTGATACGATTGTGCGTTTTGTCCGGGCACAAGGTGCCCCGCAAGTCATGGCAGCAGGCCACAGTTACGGCGGCCTGACCATTCTCAGGAGCACCGAAAAACTTGATGGCGCCGTGCTATGGGACCCCAGCCATTTTGAGTGCTCCAAAGAGTTTGACGAAAAAAGACAGCAGACCAGACATGCCATCTTACAAAAAGAAGGCGCCACCGTGTACCTGGCCGGCATGGGTCGAGTCGAGCCCTTGGCCATGGTAAACGAAAGGCTCAAGTATGAAGACCTGCCAGAAGAAGAATTAGCCAGAAAGGATTACCGACTGCTGTTTATTGCAGCCGGCAAAGGCGACCTGAAACCCTACGTGCAAAAATATTATGAAGCTGCCAACCAGCCCAAGCAGCACGTCGTTATACAAAACGCCACGCACGCACTCAATGACTCTGACGAGATTCTGTTCGAACTACTGGAAGAAACAGCCACGTGGCTACAGGCGTGCCGCGCGGAGAAGCCTAAAAGTCAAAGTCCTCTGACAGATCAATAAGTTCCTGAAGTGCTGTTACTTCCTCGCTTGTCACCGGGGGAGCAGCAATTCGCCGCACCGCCAGCCGGCCAAGATCTTCCAGTAGCTCATAACTCACCTGAGGAATCTCTGGGCGTTCACTGCGATTAATCGGGGGATCAACAAGTAAGATGCTCTGCTTGAGCATTCTGTTTGTGTCAGGATCGCGAAACACAGACAGCCACACGGCTCGCTTGTCTGGGCCCCTCAAGACGGCAGATGGAGCTAACTTTTCATCAAACAGAGGCGGTGCAGCCAGGTCAATAAATCTTGTCAGGCTTACGTCCGCTGGGATGCCATCGAAGGGTGGAGCGGTAGGTTCATGACCCAGGACGGTGTCACGCAGCTGACGCAATTGATCTTGGGTAGGCCGTATTTCCAGAGAATCAGCCACAATGTTAGTCCCTCTTGAGCATGATAGTAAAGGCTTCGGCTGGGATGTCTACTTTGCCAAAACGCTTCAGGCGAGCCTTGCCCTTCTTTTGCTTGGCCAGCACTTTCTTTTTGCGCGATACGTCACCACCATACAAGCCACTCGTGACGTCTTTGCGGTACGCACTGATGTCTTCCCGTGCAATGAATTTGCCGCCAATGGCCGCCTGCAAAGCCACCTGGAAATTCTGGCGTGGAATCACTTCTTTGAGCTTTTCCACGGTGATACGTCCCAACCCCTGCGCTTCACTGCGATGGACCATAATACTCAAAGCATCTACTCGGTCGCCCGCAATATAAAAGTCTAGCTTTACCAAATCTTCTGGCCGGTAGTCTGCCAGCTCGTAGTTAAAAGAGCCGTACCCGGACGTCACGCTTTTGAGCTGGTCGTAAAAATCAGTCAGCAAGTTTGCCAGTGGCGCCTCGAAAGTTACCACCGCCAACTGGGCGTCGACATAACTGAGGTTTTTTTGCAGCCCACGCTTAGAAGAAATAAGCTGGATGACCGCGCCCACGTAATCTTTTGGCACCACCACTTCGCCTTTGATCCACGGCTCGCGAATCTCGCGAATACTAGCTGGGTCTGGCAGATCAACCGCCGACTTGATGTCTGCCTCTTCGCCGTTGAGCATAGACAGTTCATAGTCCGTAGAAGGATTGGTGACCACCAGCTCTAGGTCGTATTCACGCTCCAGCCGTTCACGAATAATATCCATGTGCAGCAAACCCAAGAAGCCAATACGCACACCAAAGCCCAACACCGGCGAGTTTTCTGGCGTAAACTGCAGAGCCGAGTCGCTGAGTGATAGCTTTTCAATAGCTTCTTTTAGCAGCTGATAATTCTCATTGCTGTCAGGAAAAAATCCAGCGTACACAAATGGCTTGACGTCTTTATAGCCAGGTAGTCCAGAAGTTGCCGGGGATTTTGCCAGTGTTACGGTATCGCCCACTTTGGCCTCGCGGGTACTACGCAGGTTGGTGACAATATAGCCAATCTCGCCAGCTTGCAAATCTTTGGACGACGTCATGCCAGGCTTGAGAGCACCGACCTCCAGGGCTAGGCCTTCGGCACTGGTCGCTAACATTTTGAGCGTGTCGCTCTTGTTAATGGCGCCGTCTACCACCCGGACATACAGAATAACTCCACGATAATCGTCGTAATAACTGTCAAAAATCAGTGCCCGTGTTGCTTCGGTGGCCGAGCCTTTTGGCGCGGGAACATCTGCGACCACACGCTCTAGTACCGCGTCTACACCCTGCCCCGTCTTTGCAGAAATATGCAGGATATCTTCTGGCTTGCAGCCCAGCAGATTAACCACTTCGCCGCTAACTCTCTCTACATCGGCGGCCGGCAGATCGATCTTGTTCAGTACCGGAATAATAGCCAGGTCGGCATCCATAGCCAGATACACATTGGCAAGTGTCTGTGCTTGAATGCCTTGCGTGGCATCCACCACCAGGATAGCTCCCTCGCACGCCTCGAGACTGCGGGACACTTCGTAGCTAAAATCCACGTGTCCGGGTGTATCAATCAGATTGAGTTCGTAATCTTTGTACTGCATGCGTACGGGCGCCAGTTTGATAGTGATGCCCTTTTCGCGCTCTAGGTCCATCCTGTCCAGGTGCTGGGCCTTCATATCACGCAGCTGCACGGTGCCGGTCATCTCTAGCAAGCGGTCGGCCAATGTCGACTTGCCATGATCAATATGAGCTATTATGCAGAAGTTTCGTATGCGGGACTGGTCCATATCCTACCGAGTATAACAGATAGGGGCCAGGGGAGGGCAGCGCGATGAGAGTAAAGTAAAGCTAGTAGTCGATCTTTATTGGCCGCAACATAAAACGCTTGGCGCGTTCAACAACCGGTTTGGCTTCTTCCAGCCCGAACAGCAAGGAAATGCCTAGGTGCACCAGGAAGGTTGCGCCCGTGATAATACTCAGCTTGACACCCAGCGTGACAAATCCCCTGTCGCTCAAGCTCAGCGGGAAGAGCGAAATCATAATGAAAGCCGTCAGCACGCTAAAGCCAGTCACCGACAGGATCTTGACTATGCCATTCATAAACTTTTGGTCAAACAACTTACGGTCACGCACCAGCATGACCGTACCCAGCAGCAGAACCTCGGCAGCAGCCACGATAGACTGGGCCATGGCTAGACCAGAAATGCCGTAGGCGTCTGGCTTGGACAAGGTGTAGGCCAAGAAAATGTTCAGGGCAATGGCAAACAAAGACACGTACAGCGGGGACTTGGTATCTTTCTGTGCGTAAAACCAGCGCGAGACAATGGCATAGATAGTACGGAACAAAATGGCCACGGCAAAGAACCCAAACACCACTGCAATTTCTGGCGCACTGTTGGTAAAAATCAGACGGGCAAAATACCCACGGGCAAAGTAACAGACCACAATAGTGGGCATGGTAATCCAAATCATGGCCCGCAAGATCTGCAGGAACTCTTTGCGGAATAGGTCAGTGCGGCCCTGTGCCAGGCGCTCGGTCAGGCGCGGAAAGGCTGCCGTGGAGATGGTGGTGCCAATCAGCAAAATAGGCGTGGTGTGCATGATATAGGCATTTTCGTAGTAGCTGATGTTGCCCACACCCAGACGAGTAGCCAGGTTGGTTTCGACAATAGAGTTGAGCGAATCCACACCCTGGTCAATCGAGCGCGGCGGCAACTGGTGCAAAATCTGCTTGAAGTCTTTACTTCGCCAGGCAATCCTGGGCCGCCAGCTATAGCCCGCACCTGCCAGACCAAATACCACCACTATCAGTTGCAAAATAGCACCAATCAATGCACCCAGACCCAAACCAACCAAACCCATGTTGTCGCGGAAAAGAATAATACTGCCAATAATGGCCACGTTATAAAACAGTGGCGCTATGGCATAGAAAAAGAACCGGCCAAAAGTTTGCTGGGTGCTGGTCAGTACGCCAGAGATGGCAAACAGCATGGGATTAAATGAAATAAACCGCATGATAATAACCGCCTTATGCAACTGTTCGGCTGGCAGGCCAGGCGCAACAATGTACTTCAGTAGCGGCTCGGCAAACACAAACATAACCACGCCAACCACCGCCATAAGGATAGTTAACAGGTTCATCAAGCTATTACTGAGTTCCCACACACCCTTGCGATCACCACGCTCTAGGTGCTCGGCCAAAAACGGCATAAAGGCCACGCCCAACGCTCCGGCTGCAATGGTAAAGAAAAAGAAATCTGGAATTTTAACGGCCGCAAAGTAAGCATCGGTACTGTCGGGGCCTACCAGCGGAAAGTTGGCGTTGACCATCTTATAGCGCAGAAAGCCCAGTATCTGACCGATGAGTGACACAACTATTAATAAGGCCGCCGCACCACTGACGCCGACCTTTTTATTGGCACGTCGGATCCATTTGTTCATCAGTCCCTCATTATAGAAGTAAAACTCCCCGAAAAACACCCTTTGGCGTAGAGATTTTTCGCTTTCGTCCTTTTGGACTCATCAGTATGAGCACTCACTCACAGAGCGGTAGATAGACATACGGGTAGGAGGCGTGGGAGCCAGCCACACGAGTCCATCTACCGCGAGGGGCGCGGTTCAGTCCGTGCTGGGCTGGGCGTAGGCGGTCAGACGCTCGATAATGCCCACTGCCACATCGTCAGGATCGAAGAAGTCGTTGGCCACGTAGACGCAGACCTCACTTCCGAGGTGGTTGTTGGCAATGTCGATCGCAGACACGCCCGGCACTTCCATGAAGGTTGCTACCAGCGCTCCCCGTTCACTAAAGGGAAGAGGGCGGTTTGCTCGGACCACAACTGCGCAATCACGCACGAGGCCAAGCACGCGCTTGGCGCAGAACTGCTGTCGATCTTCATAGAAGTCGTTGATCAGTTCCTCCGCGACATGGTGCACGATGTCTTCGGTCATGTTGGGCGCCTGCAGCATGATGTTGTATCCGGCGTCCCCGAACTGCGCATCGGCAAATTCGTTGCGCAGCGCCTGCAGCAGCAGACGGTCCTGGTGACGACGATTGGTCTGGACTAGCCACTGGTCGTTGTCGAGATGCTTGAGCTTGACACACAGCTCATCCGGAGCTGAGTCCATGAACATTCTCCTTGGTCGTATGTCCATCAAGGTACCTTGAGAGAATTATCTTTTCACCTCACAAAGTGAATAAACTTTACCACAGAGCGTTGAAACAATCAGCCTCCTGTCATTATTCTGCTAGAGCTAACCTTGAGGTAGGGGGCGTCAAAATATAATTATTTCTTAAATTTTACTAAAATTAGAGATGTCAGTTGAATAATTTCTGCTACACTTGATCAATGTGCGACCTTAAATTTACCTTAAATAAATGGGGACATAGGCATTGCTAAGGAAATCGTTCTATCTGACTAAATCAGGCATAGAGACACTCAAGATTGAGCTTGAGGGCCTGAAGAAGCAGCGCGCTCCGATTGCCGAACGAATCAAAGCGGCTCGTGAGTTCGGCGACCTGAGTGAAAATGCAGAATACAGTTCTGCATGCCAAGAGCAAGAGCGGGTCGAGAGTCGCATAACCGAAATCGAGTACATCCTCCGAAACGCGCAGGTTATACAGCAGCCAAAGAATGGCAATAAAGTACAGCTCGGTTCGCGCGTCATCGTGCGAAACCAAGAAGTGAGTGAACAAAAATTCAAAATCGTTGGCACGGTCGAGGCCGATCCGCTAAATGGTCTGATTTCTGACGAATCACCACTGGGGCAGGCACTGCTTGGCAAAGCGATTGGCGAAAAGATCGAGGTAGCGTCTAGGGCTGGTATAACCATTTTTGTCATACTAGAGATTGGCTAATAACGCCGTTTATTTTCGCACTTTTGACTTGGGCCGTGCGTGCTACAATGTGCCCAAACATGACCACAAAAATTCTTTTTATAGAGGACGATGCCGATTTAGCACACGGCATTAGTGTTTTTTTGGACGCTGACTTTGATCTGAGTATTACCTCAAATGGGACCAAAGGTCTGAAACAATTTAAGCGTCAAGCATATGATCTTGTCATGCTAGACCTCAGTTTGCCTGACATGCCAGGACTCAAGGTTTGCCAGAAGATTCGCCAGCTAGATAAAGAAGTGCCCATCTTTGTTTTAACCGGCACTACAGATACCGAGGTTCAGATCGAACTACTGAATGCCGGCGCAGATGACTACCTGGTAAAACCCTTTGATGGACGGCAGTTAAAGGCACGCATCAGCGCCCTGCTCCGCCGCAGCGGATTAGCAAGCCCGGCAGTCCTCAGAACACACGATCTGATTATGGACACCCAAAAGCGGAAGGTCAGACGAGGCACAGAAACCTTATCATTACGACGAAAAGAGTACGACATACTGGAATACCTTATGCGCAATAAGGGTCAGATTGTCACTAAGGCTACTCTGTTTGACCATGTATGGGGCAAAGGCGTCCGCCCCAGCAGCATAGACGTCCACATAAAACACTTGCGAGACAAAGTGGACCGCCCTTTTGAGGTGCCTTTAATTGAAACCGCACATGGTGTTGGCTATTCTGTCAAAGATATTCCCCCACAGTAAGAATTTCGAAGCCCCAGGGGCGATATCCTGTACAATTGAAGATATATGAGTACTGGAACAAGGCGGGATAGTACGGAATTAGACTATTTCGAGGCGCAAAGTGAAGAGTTTCAACGATATTTATTCGATGCTTTTACGCTGATCGCCCTAGCATTCCTGCTGGTCTATGCAATTCTACAAGCCAAACATAGAATATTTGGCTTGGCCGGAGTATATGGACTTGCTGCTGGGGTCATCCTGGTAAATTGGTGGATGATCAACTACCACAACCGCCTGACAATTGCCGCCAATGTGTTTGCGGCGCTGGGTCCCATTGTGCTGCTCCCGTGGCAGATAACAGGGGGGTTGGCACACACCGGACTTTTGTGGTTTCCGGCGTATGTGGTGTTTGCTATGTTGTTTCTGCCTGGCAGATGGGGGAGTTTTTGGGTGGCGTGTACCTACGCGGCCTCATTCTTTTTACTGATCTTGCAGGTACAAGGGACGCTGGCACTGCCGTTCGATACCGATATGATGTTTCACTTTTACTTTGTTGGTGGCATCACGTACGCCATGACTTTTTTATTCGTGAAGGCGCAAAGAATTATCGTCGAGGTTTTGCAAATGCGAGTTGCTTCTTTACGAACGGTCGGAGAGACCTCACTGACAGGCAGCTGGACGTGGGACATAGCCCGCGACAAAGCGCATTGGTCTGATGAGTTATATGGCATTTATGGCGTAAAGCCTGGTCGCAATATCACCTATAAAACCTACCTGAAGTGGGTGCATTCAGAAGACCGTCCGCTTGTGGAGCAGACGGTTGACGAAGCCCTGTGCGACCATCACCCCTTTTCTGTAATTCATCGTATCAAACGACCCGACGACTCCATGATCTGGGTACACACACTCGGCGAAGTTATGGTGGGCGCTGGGGGTGATCCAGTGAAGATAGTCGGATCTTCCCAGGACATTACCAGTCGGCTTGCCAACAAAACTTCCTCGGTCTACAGGAGTTAATATGCTAAAAAAGTACGCCCACAGCTTCATCTATTTTGCAAAAAACCACAATCCACATATATGGCAGTGGCAGATAGCCGCCACCTACGCGTTGTGCACTGCCATCATTTTGCCACTTGCTACCCTGGCACTTATTTTTGCACTGACGGTCTACGACAGTGCCTATGCCGCACGGACCCTGCCCTTTTATGCGGTCATTGCGCTGCTCAGTGTAGTTTTGTACATCAGCAATAGATGGGGTGCCATAAAGTTCGTTGGCCACCATCTGATACTTCTTTATACCTGCCTGGCAGTCGGTATTGCCTGGAGTGTGGGAATTGGGGCCGGTTCTATGGTCTTGGCCTCGGCAGCTATTATCTTGTCGGGCACTATGTGTGGTTATAAGTGCGCACTACTGATAGCCAGCTTCAATTCTATTTTGTTTTTGGGTATCCGGGCCGCTGAGTTGTATAACGGTATTCACCCTGCTTATGTCATGTCCGCAAAGCCCACCAATTTTCAGGGTGCGATACTGGTGGTGCTGTTGTTTCACCTGCTGGCAGCAATTAGTGGTGCACTGTATCGGCTCGAAGAAACCCGTCGCCGGCTCAGTGCCACCGAGTTAGAGTTTGCCCGCCGACGCACCCTACTGACAACAACCATTAAACAGCAGAACCAAAAATTGCGCTCTACGGAAGCCGAGAGGCTACAACAGTTATATCGCTTTGCGGAAGTGGGTGAACTCAGCACGGCACTATTGCATGATCTGGCCAACAGCCTGACAACCCTGACCTTCCAGATCGATAACCTGAACACCGAAAACAGCCCCGCCATCCGTCAGGCCAGAAACCAGCTGAAGAGCATAAACGAAATCCTGAAGGTCACCCGCCAGCAACTGAAAGGCCAGCTCGAACCAGAAGTATTTGATGTCGCACGAGAGACAGAACGTACTATCAAGCTACTTGGGCCCTCGGCCAAGCGGGCTGGGGTCACGCTGGAATGGGCACGACCCAGCGGAGGTTTTGATTGTTTTGGTGAAAAAGTCGTCTTCCAGCAGCAACTGACCAACCTCGTCACTAATGCCATCGACAGCTATAGCTCTGTCCAGTCAGGAACCACTCACAAGGTCCTGATCACCCTCAAACCAAAGGGCCAGGACGCCATGCTGCTCAGTACTGTCGACCACGGCAGAGGTATCCCCCCAGAGGAACTGGCCAGTGTGTTCAAGCCTTTTTACACCACCAAGCCAGGCGGTATGGGCGTCGGACTCTATTTAGCTAAACGGTTTATAGAGAGTAATCTAGGTGGCCAGCTCACCGCCAAAAGTTCGCACCGTCGCACTGTCTTTACCATGACGCTTCCTAGACACTCGTAACTATCTGATTATCATTTTTCGGAACTTAATATACCAGCCGCAGCTAGGTCTTTTTCGAGTTGCGGAGTGCCCGTAAACACAACGGCTCGCATGCCTTGGTTTTTGGCGGCTTCTACGTTCTTGGCAATATCGTCGATAAAGAAAATTTCGCTTGCCGGTACGCCGTAATGGTCGATGACCGCCTGATACGCTTGCGGGTCTGGTTTGCGAAAACCAATGTCGTAGGAAAAGAACAGCTTTTCGAATGGTTCGTAGTACCCCAGCTCGTGGCGGATATCGGCATACATCTCGGTGGTGTCGGACAGCAATGCCAGCTTGACCCCTGTCTTTTTGAGGCGTTCTATAAGGTCACGAATCCCTGGCATGGGGCTGAGAGATTTGGTAAAGGCGCCCACAAACAGTTCTTTGGTTACTTTTTCTTGGGGCAGGTTATAGGTCTTGGCGAAAGCTTTCAGCAGATCTTCGGTGGTGATGCGACCAACTGTTAGCTCGTGGTACAGGCCATTGTGCCAGAATTCACTGAGCTCTTCTTCTGACAAGCCAAATTCTTTCTGCACGGTCTCGCCTACCACCTTGTTGGCCGGGAACAAGACGCCCGCGGCGTCGAATAGTACTAATGATGTTTTCATGCGGCTTCTGCCCATTCCTCTCTGTCGATAAGCACTTGTTTGAGTGCAACTATATTATCAGTCATGACGCCGTCAACCTCCTTTTCCAACGCCTCTCTCATATGAGAAGCATCGTTTGGTGTCCACACATGTGTGTCCAGGCCATAATGACGAGCATACTCCACCATTCTTTTACTGACATGCTGGTAGGGCAACTGCAAGCATGCAGCTTTTGTCCGCGCCAAATACCCTGGCACCAATAAGCCTTGTGACTTGAGGGCGATGGCTCCCAGAGGGCCCAGCCCGGTACACACCTTTTCTCGGCCGCCCAGCTCCTCGGCCACGCCCTTGATACGGTCGTTGCTAAAGGATGTAACGCATACTCTGTTTACGACCCCCAGTTTACGAATAAGCCGCGCCAGGGGCAGGACGGCTTCTTTTGTCTTGGGGTCTATGTTGACTCGAACATCCGGCCAAGTGGTCAGCACATCGGCCATCAGCGGCATTTCCTCGCCGCCAATCTCGTATTTGTCGCGTATTTCGTCGTACGGCAGAGTCTGCAGCAAGCTCCTTAGGGGCAAACCCGAGCGCTCTTCTTCCCGCCGACTGCCCGACCCGTGAAAAGCAATCACCTGATCATCGGCAGAACAGATAGCATCTGTCTCGAAATACCGATATCCCAGCACATAAGCAGCCTCAAAGGCAGGCATGGTATTCCGCCGCTCCCAGCCGGCCTGATCCCCTCCCTGGTGGGCAAAGGCAATGGGGTCTTCGTGGTCTAAGTATTCAAACTGTGGTCGTGCATAGGCATTCATAATTTTTCTACTATACACCACCGCCCCAGCGGAGTGACGCAAGAAAACTCATGGACAGAGGTGGCATTGCATAAAAATACTGAACCACCCTCACTTCCCCCTCATCCGTCATCACCCCAAAGCAGCAGGCCGTAGGCCTGCTGCAGTTGTTCATAAGCCTGGCGGAGCCAGGAGGTTTGTTTCTTGGAATGGGTAGCTGTGGTCTGTTGTTTTGTTGGCT
>DATHJY010000001.1 GCA_035489575.1 Verrucomicrobiia bacterium | reverse complement strand
CAAACTGTTATTTAACCAATCTTAGACCCGGAAGGGTACCTGTCTGTGCTAGCTCTGAGGTGTAGATGCTAGGATTGATGACCGTAAATTCTTAGATTTTAAGTGAGTTTTGTATCTGTTAGTGAGTTTCGGGATTCAGGTCTACTACCCCTGTTTGCCAGATGTACCAAAAAAGCACTGGAGATATCCACACAAATAATTTGACATAAATGCTAGAATTGGTGGGTTATGCGCATTGTTACCTGGAACATTGCCGGCTGCCGCACCGTCCGCTCAGCCAAGCAGTTCGATTATTACGAGGGCGAAAACAGAAAATACTTTCTGGAGCATCTTGCTGCCCTTCAACCCGATGTGGTGTGCCTGCAGGAAACTCACGGCAACCGTTCTTACTCTTTGGCCAAGGAGTTAGCCAAAGAGCTAGAGATGCCCCATGTCTTCGAGAAGCGCTGTTGTCCCTCCCATATCGACAGCCAGTACAAGCTGTGCAACGCCATCTTGTCCAGACAGCCCTTTACCGACCCACGGGCAAAGCTGCTGCCCCACCCTTCTTTTCAGTTATACCTGCACGACAAACCGGTGCCACCCTTTGATCGCTATCTCATAAGTGTGCAGTTTCCCGGTTTTCGGGTAGCAACCCTGCATGTTGAGCCATTAGATATCCTTGGCTATGACTATAGCGAAGGGCTAGGACTTGAGTTCGGTCATACCATTGACGAGTTTCTTGTGAAGCAACTCGAGGCACCGTTTGTCTTTACGGCCGACCTGTATGCCGCACACCCTACCATCCCGTTCCCCAAGTTTATGAGCCAGTTTTCTCTACAGGATGTATTGCCAGCCCAAGTCCCCACCGACCCCAAAGGACTCAGGCCAGATCATATTATGTGCACCCCCGAGTGGCTGCCCATACACGCACGGGTAATTCCCACCCAAACAGATCACTTTTTATGTGTGGCTGACCTCCAGCCAGATTTTCAGACATCTGCCTTTCAGTGAGAGGTTGGATTGCCAGTACTGGCTATAAACAAATCGTCGGATAGCCGTCCGCAATCTTCTTGCGTCAGAGGCGACACAGCAGCAGCCGTGTACAGATCGGTCGCATCCCGGTCAGCAACGTTGATACCACAAGCTCGCATAAAGGCCCAGCTGACCACTGGCCGCAGCATGCCTTCGGTTGTGTCTTCTTCGAAATAAAACGGCAAAGCTACCGCAAAATCAGGCCGCCGCAGCGTATCAAACAGAAATTCTGTCTGGAGCCCATAGCTGGGCCCACTCGGGTTGTGCACCACCACTGAGTGCCGTGTCCACGGCAAGCCCAGCCGAGACCCAAGGTAGGTGATATCTTGAATATGTACCCCGATAGGACGCTGCAAGACCTCTTTGGTCGCAATTCCCGGCTCCCATTCGTCCCGATCCCACATCATTCGCAAAGTTCGGTCTTCTTCCCCTTCAGCCGGTGCCGTAATGGGCCAGCTGCGCAAGTTATAAACCACACCGTTCTGAGCTTCGGCAATCTGTGCCTTGTTTCCCTCCGAGGCCGCCACTGCCTGACACACGATCTCCCCGATATCCAAGCCCGTATAGGGGTGGGGTATGTATTCTGGCGGTCTTTCAACTTCGAAGGCCATACATATAGTGTACATGCCAAATTACGATCTGTTGATATTTTTCAAGCTAAATTCTAATACCTGGTGCGTCCACCCTTGACGCGAATCCAGGGTACAATCAATCCATCTAGTAGTAAATGGCTGAAATATCCCGCCAGCGCTGCTCCATAAAATATCAAGTATGTCGCAAGCAGCGTGGACTTATTCAGATACGGCACCAGCACAATAGGCAGCGGTACCAGCACCATAGCGATCTTGCCGTGAGTCCATCCTCGGTGCTTGCTGAGTACCGGAAACATGCAGATCAAACCAAAATAGGCCGCAGCCTCTAGGTATCCATAGGCTATCAGTAATACATCTAGTACAAAGGCAGCACCAAAAAAGATGTCCTGCCCCTTAGAGTTGGTGTCGATATCTGGCCACAAACCAAACAACATAGCCAGCACAAACAGTCCGGCTACTAGCTGCCAATCACTCAATACGCCCCCCGTCTTTTCCAGGAGGTCACCGGGCAGAAGCCCCAGACCTAGCACGTAGACCATGCCAGCCCCTAAGCCACCGGCAATATGTCCTTTGTAATTTGCCATGCTATCAGTTAAACATAACCACTATAAAATGCTAATAAATGAAAGATCCAAAGGGTGCCCGAGTGGGACGTGCCAACGGGCACCCTTTGGGTTGATCTTCCGGTGGACTAGTCCCGACCACCCAGTCCGAGAACTCGGACGAAGATGTTGAACCAGTCCAGGTAGATGCCGATGGCAGCATCGATGGCGTTCTTGGCAGTGCGTGGCAGTCGAGCCGCACGGTTGAGGTCGTACAGCACGAAGGCGCCGAAGATGATGATGCCTGCCCAGTCCAGGACGGACATGCTGGTCTCGATCGGAATGCCGAAGGCAGTCAGAAGAGGTGACAGCAGCAGAGCACCGATGAGCAACAGCAAGGCACCCATGAGCGGACGCCCCCAGCTGGACAGATCCTCGGGGATCAGAGCACCGATGGTGCCCAGGATCAGGACCATGCCAGTGGTCAGGATGAAGGCCTTCAGGATGGCCGCGGCCTGGTATTCGCTCAGCGAGGGGCCGAGCAACAGACCGAGGGCACCGGCTATCAGCGCGAAGCCGAACAGCGACTCGGGGACCGAGGTGCTGCGGGCAGACACGCTACAGCCATAGAAAGCCACCACCAGGACCGGCACGAGCAGGAACAACACGTCCCAGCCCGAGATGTCCCAGTTGTAGCTGATCATGCTGAAGCCGAGGCTGAAGAACACACCGGCCATGGTCCAGAAGCTGACCAGGAACATGAACAGCCGATGATCGAGGACGTCAACCTCGCGGAAGCCTCGTCGCCGAGACCACACATCACTCGTGAACAAAGAATCGCTCACGTACCCACCTCCTACGGTTTGTGTTGGGCAATAAGAGCATAATTGTCTTATAGGCTTGTTGCCCGACACAAAACTAACCGGAAAGATCTGTAAATGTACGCCAAAATGCAATATCTTGGCACTTATTATTTTGGTATAAATCGTGAAGCAAGTCAAAGATATAGCATCGTTATGTTGATGTTATATAATTTTTATTGTATAAATATACGGTTGGTTTCTCGAGAAGAGAGGTCCAGTACATGACAAGTTCACGCGAAGGCGCTCCCCCCGCCTTTCCCGGCTACCCCAAGTCGTCAACAGCGGCCCGCGACCGGTTCGTCCAACTGATGGCCGAAGCCCAGCAACTGCTAGACGGCGGTCTCGGCGTCGAAGGGCTCAGCCAGCTCGTCCCGCCTGCACTAGTGGATCGCATCCATCACGAAGTGGCCATGCAGTGGTTCGGCAGCCACTACATATTGGGCTGGGCCATCTGCCAGCAGCCCACCGCCCAGCAGGGCGTCGGTGACACCGAGGCCAAGGCCAAGTTGCTCAGACTGTGGGCCGACAACATCCTGCGGATCTGTCGCGAGCTGAGGCACCCCGCCCGGGACGACACCGACCAGTACACGTCCGATCGCGTCAACGAGCTGACCGTGTTCTGGCAGCGCCTCAAGGGCGCCGTGGTGTGGACTAGCTTCCACGGTGACATCTCCAACCTCATGAACCCGCTCTGCCGCAACCGTGAGGTCGTGGACAACATCGCCCTGGCGCTGGAAACCGGCTGGCGTCTCCTGCGTGCCCTGCAGCACGTCCCGGTTAACAACTGGAACGGCAGCCCGCTGGACAAGTTCGACACGTTCGATCTGATGACCCTGTTCAGTACGCGGGCCACCCAGGTGCGCGACGAAATCGCCGGCAGGCGGCACCACCCCTAACCCAACCAACAACCGACCGTCGGAGGTCACTCACATTCGTGTGATCTCCGGCGGTCTTTTCAGTTATATATTGCTTGCAAAAAAGATTGACTTATGATATAATCTGCACCAGCTGCATTTCGCAGAGTTCCACCTGATGAGAGGAAGCATCGACATGCGTCGATTCCGAATCACCCGCAGGCACGCCCCCGTGGCGACCCTGGCAGCGATCGGCCTGATCGCCGTGGCCAGCGGCTGCTCCACGTCGGACAACAACGACGCCACCAACCGCGAGAACAACACCCAGCGCATCAGCCTGGACAACGATCTCGAGGGCGGTGGCGCTACGTTCGAGCACGATCTGGGCAGCGGCATCACGCTGATGACCAGCTTCTCCGCTCCTGGCTACGACGTCGACGACTGGCGGATCACCGACTCCAAGTCGATCCACATCCAGGCGCAGGTCGCCTCCAACAGCGACGGCGTCATGCCCGAGGCCGAGGTGCTCATCGAGAGCATGCACGCCGACGTCTTCATCGACGCCCGCAAGAACCTCATGGACGGCATCAAGCAGGACACCATGGACGACAGCCTCCATGGCGGCACCCAGCCCGGCTTCGCCGTCGGTGGTCCCAGCGAGTACGAGTACACCGAGGTGTTCTCGATCGAAGGCCACAGCGACACCTTCATGACCGGCTACGGCTACTACATGGAAGGCTACGGCCGAAGCGAGCTGAGCGAGAAGCGCCCCACGGAGAACAACCTCCGCAAGGACGCCAAGGTGACCGGCAACAAGTTCCAGATCGTCTGGAACGTCCTGGTCCGCCTGCCCGGCGAGACGACCTACCACAAGGTGGCCTTCGTCGACGAGTTCATCGTCGAGATCGTCCCGGCGGAGGACAACGACTAGAGAACTCACGCGCTCCTAACGGAGTTGCAGCAAACAACACCCTTCGAGACTTCGGTCTCATCCCACTGTTGTGGGATTCTGTTTTACAGAGAAGGGTGTTTTTGCGTGAAACTATTTATAAACAAGGTGGAGAATCCGAGGTGGCAGGCAATCGCGTTAAGCGATCTATACCCTGCCACCTCGGCGCTCCCACTATCTGTTGACCAATTTGGTCAGAGCTCCTCCAGGGAGCCGGCCGGCTCGAGCCAGACATCAGTGTCGGCGTACAGCACGGCCAGCGGGACGACCGAGCCCTGCTGCACCATGAAGCACATGAATGGCCGGTCGAAGACCAGCGGCGTGCTCACAGAGGTGCACTCGAAGCCGATGCCGGTGGCCACCTTGGCCCGAGCACCGCGCTCGTTCATCCGGAAGCGGAACTGTTGGAACGCCTGGCTGACACTGAGCTGACCACCGGTGCGGGAGCTGACGGTGTTGATGCCGAGCATCCAGCCCATGTCGGGCTCGAGGTTCAGATCCACCGTGGGCAGCACCACGCTGTCGTAGTTGTAGTTGTCCTTTCGACCGGGGTCCATGGCCACCATGGCCTGTCGCACCAGCTCCATGCCGTTGGCCGGCTCGGGAATCATGCACAGGAAGACGGTGGCACCACTCTGGGTGTCGATGGTGACAACCGGGCTGTCCAGTCCGCGCACGTTGGTCACGCGCACCCCATCCTCCAGCTTGAAGGCGGGGTAGCTGTTGCCATCGGCACCGGTGAACGGCACCCGCTCACCCACAGTCAGCCACTCCACCAGCATGTCCAGTACCGAGGCCACACCGAGGTCGAGCGGACCGAACTTTGGGTCGAAACCTTTCTTGACCAAGAACTTGTTGAGCTGGTTGTAGTCGGTAGAGGCCAGTGCCTCGATGTTGGTCAGCGACTTGATGGCGCCCAGGTCACGGATGCCGTGGTACCACCGCAGGAACCAGTCCTGGGCAGGGTCGCCCGAGCTGGCCCACCGGCAGGTGCCCAAGAACTCGTCTTCGAGGGCCAGAAGAGCGTGAGCAATGGTGCTCACGTCCAGAGCAGTTGAAGTCATATCCTCACTCCAATCACAGATAGGGGGAGACAACGTAACGCTAGAGCACTGTGCTCAGCTATTGGCTCGCCTTTGAAGGAACCAACCACATACTATACCATTTTTATTACTTAAAATCGATAGTAGGATATGGGGTCGTAGAGACCTACACCTCTGGCTCGTCTGGTAAGGGCTGAGACCTGAGCCTATAAATTGAGTAAGCACGCCGTTTCTCCTCCTCTACAAGCCCCAGTAGCACCAGCTTACCAAGAAAAGCCCGGGCCACGTGCATCTCAACTCCCAGTTCCTCGGCCGCCACTTTTTCGGTAAGCAGACCCCTGATTTCACCTGGGAGCTGCAATAACCTAAGATGGTCTGGTTCTAGCTGCGTCAATCTTGGGTCGACAGACACGTCAGCCCAAGGAAGAATGTCAGTAAGCCGCATTTCAGCGTGACAAGGCGCTTCTTCGGCCGCCTCCTTCGCTTCATGTTCGGTGGATACCGTTTCGGGGGGCTCCAGCCGGCCCTCAGGAGCAGTGGCAATGCCCACTGCGGACACTGTTTTCGTACTCAGCCAAATGCTCAGGCCCGCAGGACCTTTGTGTATTTTATCTCTAGTGAATACGGCGCTTTCCGTCGGCAGTGTGCTCTCGAAAGGAGCCGCTGCATCTCTGAGGGCCGAAATGACACCCCTAACCCTATGCGGCCTAATGATACGCCCCACCACAACCCCAATAACATGCCTCCAGTCTGGAGTAAACTCTGCCTGAGCAAGAGACTGAAAGGCATCTTGCACGGCCTGGCGCTGGACCCCAGGGTCGTCCTCTTCCCCCACCAATCGTGCCATAATGATCCGACCAAGGGGCCGCCGAGTGGCCGCCGAGTGGCAAATAGATCTCCGGTCAGCCTGAAACGAGCCGGCCCGAGGAGGGGGTTGTCTGGTTGGGCATGCAGAAATCCTGTCAGCCAAGCATCCTTTAGATCTCGCTCTTCAGTCCTGGCAAAAAAAGATACATGCGGAAAATTAGTTTCTCGGTAATCACTCCTGCCCTGCGCATAATCGGGATCTATAGGATCAGATCCCAGCGGAGCCGGAATAAAGCCCGGCACCTCCTTGACCAGTTGCTGTAGCCTATGCAAAGCCTCGTAGCCTTCAGGCGCCGTAACAAGTCTATAGGCTCCTTCTATGCGAGGGCCTTCACCAAAAGTCTCCCGTGACATAAGACCATCTTATCAGCCTGAGTGTGCAATCAGATATCGTGCTATTTCTGGCGCTTGCGCTTGCTGTGGTCTAGCTCACGCTTTCTAAGACGCAGAGACTTAGGTGTTACTTCTAGCACTTCGTCATTTTCAATAAAGTCCAGGCACTCCTCGAGGCTAAAGATAGTTGGTGGCGTCAGCTGAACCACGCCATCGCTGGACGAGCTACGCATGTTTGTGAGGTGCTTGGCTTTGCAAATGTTCATCTCCATGTCTTCTTGGCGCTTGTTCAGCCCCACTATCTGGCCTGCATAGACTTTCTGGGCGGGGCCGACGAATACAATGCCGCGGTCTTCTGCCATCTGTAATGCATAGGGAGTCGTAACACCATTCTCAAAAGCAACGAGCACACCATTGCGGAGCTGTTGCAACTGCTGCCCGAGTGGTTGATAGCCCACCGTGAGACTGTTCATGATAATGGTGCCCTTGGTGTTGGTCATCAGGATGTTGCGGAGGCCTAAGAGAGCCCGAGTGGGTAGCTTGTAGACCAGTTTGGTGACGCCCTTGGGGCTGGCAAACTGCTCGGCCAGTTCTGCCCGGCGCGTGCCCAGTTCCATCTGGACCGTGCCGACGTGTTCGGCTGGTACTTCTATAATCAGCTCCTCTAGGGGTTCCTCGGTCACGCCCTCGTGTTCGCGGGTAACCACCTGTGGGCGGCCTACCTCAAACTCAAACCCTTCGCGGCGCATGGTTTCTATCAGCACACTCAGGTGTAGTTCGCCGCGACCAGATACCAAGAAGCCAATGCCTTGCTCTTCTACGCGCAAGCCAACATTGCTCTCTAGTTCTTTGTCCAAGCGAGCGCCAATCTGGCGAGAAGTGTTAAATTCGCCCTCTGTGCCCTTGAATGGGGAGGTGTTGGGGCCCAAGTAGATCTTCAGTGTAGGTGCCTCTACCTCTAGTACGGGCAGGGCCTCTGGTTGGATAGCGTCAGCAATTGTCTCGCCAATCTGGGCATCGGCAATGCCGGTCAGCTGCACGATGTCGCCGGTCACACCACCAGGTACCTCAAATTTGCTGACTCCATGGCTCATAAATACCGTGTCTACTTTTGCCTTTACCTGCGAACCATCTTTTTTGCATAAAATAACGGGGGTGCCTGCCTTCATGCTACCGCGCGTAATACGCCCCACGGCATATTTACCTTTGAAGGTGTCCCAGGCCAGGGCAGTTACCAGCATCTGGAAAGGTTTGTCTGCCTCTACCGCTGGTGCGGGGATGTGCTCGATGATGGCGTCAAAGATAGGCTCTAAGTCCCCTGCCGCTTCAGCATCTGCCGGTATGGTCTGCCAGGCCTTGCCTGCCCGACCCACGGCGTAGTAGACGGGGTAATGCAGCTGATCTTCGTGTACGGCCAGTTCTAGGAACAGGTCGGCCAGCTCGTCTTCGACCTCTTTTATGCGAGAGGCTTGTTTGTCTATTTTGTTGATAATAACAATTGGCTTGAGTTCGTTCGCCAGGGCTTTACCCAATACGAACTTGGTCTGAGGCATGGGGCCCTCTTGGGCATCGACAATCAAGATACATCCGTCGGCCATGTTCAGGGTACGCTCTACCTCACCCGAGAAATCGGCGTGACCAGGAGTGTCGATGATATTAATCCGGTAGTCACCATGCTGCACAGCCGTAACTTTGGCGGTGATGGTGATGCCGCGCTCGCGCTCTTGGTCACCACTGTCCATGATAAGATCCTGACTCATTTCGGCCTGGTTGTCGCGGAAAGTCTGGGACTGCTTGAGCAGGCCATCAACCAGTGTGGTCTTGCCATGGTCAACATGCGCGATAATTGCGATGTTGCGTATTTTATTAGGGTCTTGGTCGGTATTTATCATATTCTCACTAAAAGAGGCGCTCACTTTCGTAAGCACCTCTTACGTTTTCCTAAATTATACCATAAGCGAAGCTGTTAAACAACCCGAAAACCGCAACAAGTAGGTGATATACTGAACCTAGCAAATCAAACGTGGTGGGCATGTGGGGTAAGCATGGCTATCAATATTGATGTCCTCGAAATAACTATCAAAGAACTACAACGCAAATATGACAAAATCTGTCATGACTTTGATGGAGTAAGAGTGAAGATTCTAACCCTGATTGGTGGTGGGCTTGTATTTCTTAGCTTTCTTTACGCCGGCGACAATAACGGAGGAATGGGAGACATATTCTTCCCCTCTAAACTTGATAGTCAGATTTTTTACGCTATTGGGCTTGGATCATTCCTGGGTGCCTTGTGTGTACTTTTTTGGGCAATGCGTTCTACGACCTGGGCATTGCCCATAGACCAAAAAGAATTGGCTAAGTTAGAAGAGCGATATAATAGCAAGGGAAAATTCTTAGTGTTTCTGCTTGAGGAGTACAATGAAGCCTATGCTTTTTGTAAGCAGCAACACCTCAAGAAGGTAGCACTTCTTGATATCGGCACAAATATGCTTTTTATCGGTGCTATAATATTATTAGTACTAAGGTACTTTGGAAGCTAAGAATTAGGGGGTAAAAATTATGAGAATGCCCGAATATATTAAAAAAAGCGTCTAGCACCAATGAGCCCCCGCAAGGGGGCTTAATTATTTAGAATGTGTCCGCGGCCAAAAAGGGACAGGGTTATACTTATAGAATGGACTTCAAGACGCTCAACGACAGAGCCGTAGAAATACGGAAGAAGTACGACCAGCTCAACCAAACCCAGCAGGGTGTAAGTTGGAACGAGCAGCAGTTGATGGCAGGATTCGTAGGTGACGTAGGTGACCTATCCAAGATTATCATGGCTAAACATGGCCTGCGAGCCATGGATGACATAGACCAAAAGTTAGCACATGAGTTGAGTGACTGCCTGTGGTCTATCCTGGTTTTGGCCAGCAAGTACAACATAGACCTGGCTTCAGCATTCATGAAAACTATGGACGAACTAGACGCCCGTATCAAGCACGAGCTAAGCTAGCTCGGTTTACTTACTGACGAAGGTCAGGGCGTAGCCAGTACGTCCTGCGCGACCTGCGCGACCGATACGGTGCACGTAGTCTTCGTAAGACTGCGGAGTGGCATAGTTGATGACGTGCGTGATGTCAGCTACATCAATACCACGAGCTGCTACGTCGGTAGCAACCAGGATATTTATGTCGCTTTTCTTGAACTTGTCCAAGGCACGCTGGCGCTGGCTTTGGGATTTGCCGCCATGAATGAAGTCTGCCTGAAAGCCACGAGTTACGAGCTTCTTACTCAGACGTTCGGCACTGCGCTTGGTTGACTCAAAGACAATTGCCTTTTGGACCGAGGTATCTATCAAAATATCGTGCAGCAAATCCATCTTGTGGTCGGCATCCCGATAAGGGACAACGTCTTGGTGCACACTGTCAGCGGTGTCACCGGATTTGACCGATACCATCTTGGGGTCATGGCCAAAGCCTTCGATCAACTGGCGGACTGGAGCGTCCATAGTAGCAGAAAAGAAGAACGACTGACGTTTGGTGGGCAGTTGGCTCAAGATACGTTTCATGTCTGGCAAAAAGCCCATGTCTAGCATGCGGTCGACTTCGTCCAAGACCAACATATTAAAGTGTTCTAAACGCAGGGTACCGCGCTCCATGTGGTCTTTGATACGACCAGGCGTACCAACAACAACTCGGGGAGTTTTTTTTAGGTCGCGCAGCTGCGGGTTCATGTTAACGCCACCAATAAGCAGGACGCCGAATAGGCCGCTGCCTCGGGCGATCTCTTTGCACTCTTCCTGAATCTGCAGGGCAAGTTCACGGGTAGGAGCCATGATAAGCACCTTGGACTGCCTGTCGTGCATGAGTGTATTAAGTATAGGGATAGCAAAAGCAGCTGTTTTACCCGTACCGGTGTTGGCAATACCAATCACGTCGTTGCCATCTAGGGCCAGTGGAATGGTTTGATCCTGAATAGGCGAAGGTATCTGGTAACCCTTGTGCGTCAGGTTGGCCTTGATAAGCTTGTCCACGTCAAAGTCTGCAAACTGATGTTTGGCTACGTATTCTTCTGCGGTTACTGATTTGGCTACGCGAATAAATCGGCTGGGGTCAATGTATTGACCAGCCTTTCTGTTTGATCTCTGAGGCGCCGCATGATAGGCCCGGCGTTGGCCGATAGGTCTCGACCGGCTAGGTCGCTGTTTGAAATTAGAGGACATAAAAATAGAATCCTTGATTGTTTAGTTGGTACATGATTGTCGGGATGAAACCATAGTACTAACGAAACAACTCGGATTCATCTAAAACAATTAGGGTTAATAGTAGCACACCACGCTGCTTATGTCAATGCCCCTACGTGGACACAAGCGCAATATTATTGTATTATACCGAAATCTTCTGAGATATTTTCAGAGATGTTCATCCGGCAAGCAGACTACCACGAAGTGGAACTAGTGGAACCCCAAACCAACGAGACGCCCGTCGACCCAACCGACGACGAGCCCACCCAGGCCGACGCTCCCGGCGAAGACGCGTGGGACGTGGACCAAGTCGTTCAGTTCGCCCAGCAGACCTTCGGCGGCAATCCGCCACAGGACGTCAGGGAGCTAGTGGACAGCAAGCCCAAGGGCAAGCTGCCCACGTCCGAGGAGGCCATCACCTACGCGACCGCCCTGGCCCTCAAGCTCCCCGTGACCTTGCTCGAGGCCATGGTGCTCGAGAAGCTGTGGAACTGGTTCGTACCCAGCGTCTTCCCCAGTGCCAGCCCCACCATCAGCCGTGCACAGGCCCGTGGCCTGCGGCTGGTGATCAAGCTGCTGTCGCCCCCAGGCGAGTTCGACGTGAGCCTCTTGCGCCCCAGCAAGCCGACGCCCAGCGTCGCGCGCATCGTGCTGACCAACGGCTTCCGACTGAGCCTGGCGGCCACAACTCTGGCCTTCGGCGCCGTCGCCAAGCGCAAGCTGGACCAGAGCGCGCGCTAGACATGATGAGTGGGCGTGGCACGCTTACATAGGTGCCACGCCCACCGTGTGCTTTCCCCACTATCCCTCTAGTCTGCTTTGCCGAATTCGCTTCCATGAATGTGCCTATACCGGCAAGTTCTTGCTGACGAGCTGAAAACAGCGAAAAGCGAAACTACGACAGACACCTTAGTTCACCAGAATATTGACTAATAATTATTAAAGTGTTATAAATTACCTATCCCTTCTGGGGTCGTTCTTTTGTATGTGAAGCGCTTTTGCTCCAGCCCGGGTTTGAGCAGGACCATTTTATGCAAACTGTGTGGTTTTTGCGTAAGGTGTCCCTGCTCAACCACGGAAAGGACACCAAAGTGTCAAGGGAGAAAGAATACGTCAACCCCCTGGATCTCCCCCCGCTCTATATCACCATGTACAAGTTCGTCGAACTTGTACTGTTCCTCTTCGTCTACTGGCTGTGCTACCTGTTCGCCCGCGACTGGATGGTGATGGACTTCGACGACCTGTGGAAGCCGGATGGAAACGTCGGCGCCGCCATAGGCAAAGTGTCGTTCATCTTCGCCTGGGCGATCGGCGTCACGCTGGTGATCGGCATCTACCAGGTGGTCAAAGAAGTACCACGCGAGCACGATCCAGGAGAGACCTTCTGGAAAGGCTTGTGGATCAGCATCAACGCCGGCTTCTTCGAGGAGCTGATCTACCGCTGGTTGCGATTCTTCATCGCCATGGTGCTCCTCCGGTTCCTCAACGCCATCTTCTACGGCTTCGTGGCCTGGTGGTACACCGAGATCATGATTCCGGTCGTCAACTGGGAGACCCTGGGTGCTCTCGAGCCCCAACTCACCGGCCATCCCGAGTGGCTCTTCGGCGCCGCCGTGCTCTCCGCTGCGACAAAGTTCGAGGAAGCTCACGAGTACCAGGGCTGGTTCGGCAAGACGAACGCCTGGTTCATCGGCATGGTGTTGTTCTACGTCATGTTCAACTACGGCCTCTGGGCTGCGATCGTGGTGCATGTGCTGTACGACGTGTGCGTCTTCACCACCAGAGCCTTCGTCAACTCCCGACTGGAGGACCCCTACCGGAGGCGCTCCCACAGCCGCAAGTAGCCAGCCGTCCATAGCAACCCCCAACTAACCCACTTCACCCTACAAAGACGGGAAGTCAGAAGCTTCCACCCGGCGTCGAGCCATCTCCGCCGGGACACCCTGGACCTTTTAGTCGTTTTTACGATACAAAAGGTCCTTTTCTATATGCTTTTTCCAGGATAGCGCATTCTTATGTTCATAAGTTCTCTAAGAATGAGGCACCCCGCCAGGCCCATCACCGCCCACAGATCCCATGCGCCGGATAAGGGCATGGTAGGCGGCGCTTTTGCCGCCAATACCGCAGACGGTTGTGGAATTGCTGCCCCTACCGGCGTCTGAGACGTGGGCTGTGGGTGCTGCACCGCGCCCCTTCCCTCTGGCCGAGGCTGGACGGCAACCACGACAGCCGGTTCCGGCGTAGCGGCTCGAGGTATCGCAGCTCGTGCCACCACCGCGATGGTTTCTGGTTCTTCTTGGGGCGTCTCTGCACCCAAAGCCTGGACCGGTTCAGGCTCTGATGCAGGCTGAGTCGCTTCAACAACTTCAGCCTCCGGATCTTCCCCTAGCTCTTCTGGCGCATCTTCCAGAACAGCCGGTGCCTCGGCTGCCGGTTCGGCCAGTGGAGGTGGTTCGACGTCAGGTGCAGCAGCTTCTACCGGAGGAGCAGCGGGTGCAGCAACGGGCGGGGGCGCAGTCCCAAAGTCTTCAAAATGCACAAAGGCGACAAAACCAAAGGCAGCAGGGGTACCCACGTTTTCTGAATAAGTACCGTCTGCCCGATAGTTGTACTGTGACACTCGGATAGTTCCGTCTGGCCGCACCTCTTCTACAAAGGCGGTATGACCAAACGTCCCGCTGGTACGCACCGCCACCGACCCAACAGCCGGCCGGCTATCTACCCGCACACCTTTGGGTGGGGCCCGAATGGCCCAGGTCTTGGCGTCGCCCAACCCTTTGTACCGCTCGGGCGCCACCCCCAGGGTGCTCACCTTCCAGGCAGCGTAGTCTGTACAATTCCGGTAATAATAGCCGTAGGGCGATATAACATTGGCCGGGCTGGTGTCGTTCGGTCTATCGCCCCAATCGTAGTTGGGGCACCAGTTGGGCCCCGCGCCCTGCACCGTATACGGGGCATGAACACACGGCTTGCTAGGGTATGGGTAGCCGCCTGTTTCGGCCCGCACTTTTGGCGCAGACAATACGGCCACCACTAGAAACAGCCCGAAACCTGTCCACAGCCACAATCGCTGCTTCACCCCAAAGTCCCCCACATAAAGCTTTAGTTTATGAAATTTACTAAAGCACTATAGCATAAGCTGTTTTATGCCTAAAGAGAGTTATCTAACAAAGATTATGTTTCGAAACGGCCCGCCTTGATGTCCTCCCAGCGGCTCCGCGGGCACAGGGTGGGCCAATCCTTCCAGAATTGGCGATAGTCTCCAAATTCATCTTCTTCTACCCAATGGAGGTGATTGTCATCTGTTATAAGGTCGGGGAACCGAATGCCATCCAAATGATGAAGTTCATGTTGGCCTACGCGAGCCGGAAAGTCCTCGAGCGTCGGGGTAGTCTGATTGCCGAACTGGTCGTAGCCCTGGAGGGTTATCCATTTGTGGCGTTCTACAATACCGGATACCCGAGACGACGAGTAGCAGCTCTCACGCCCCTCTACCATCTCCTCTGATCGAGCTATAATGACCGGATTGATAAATGCCTGCAACTCTGGCTGTTCGCCACCGCTTACCGGGTTCATGCCAATGAGGACAATGCGCTTCAGTATCCCAATCTGGGGTGCCGCCAGCCCCACCAGCGTAGGATACCGGTCATCGCCCTGGCGGCCATAGGCGACCAGGAATAGCCTGCCTATATCGGCCTGTATTTCAGGGCTGGTTATCGTTGCCGGGTCTACCTCTTTGGCTACCTGGTTCAGTATTTCGCTGTGGGGTGGAACTCGTAACTCAAGCGCTTCTTGGGTGTATCTCTTTTCTGTCACCGCCCCTAAGATGACTCCTGATCGGCGGCGTACAAGCCCTCTAGCTGAGCCTCGTCTATTACATGCCCCTCCATGGCTTGGTCAATCTGTTGACGGGTATCGGTTGGCCGGACACCACTGAGTGGGCTGTCCAGTGCAGACAGCTTAAATACATACCGATGAGCACCCGAGGGTGGAGCAGGACCATCGTATGCCTGATTGCCAAAATCATTGGTGGCTTGAGTGCCCTCCAGGGGCGTACCACCGGCCAGAATCTGCATGGTTGCCGGTGACATATTGTAGATAAGCCAGTGGGTAAAGGTGCCATGAGGTGCGTCCAGGTCTTCTACCGTCAAGACCAGGCTTTTCGCCTCTGGTGGTACCTCGCTAAAGGTCAGCGGTGGACTGACGTTGCCCCCGGCATGGCCCTGCTCTTTAGGAATATGTTCGCCCTTCTGAAATGCGGTGCTGGTTATAGTCATGGGTATAGTGTAGCGGCCAAGCACCGCCTAAACAGCTAGAAATGTAACAGTGTCAGTACCTATCAGTAACTTCGCCTCCGGCCGCTGGCAGTAGTGCGTGCCCTGAAGGTAAAAGAGGGTTCGTAACTTTCGTTGTAACCCGGGCGATCATAGCCAACCTCCCACCCGGCGCCTTCGAACAGCTGCTCTACATTCAGCCACCCCTTATCAAAGATATCCTTACGGCTCACCCCCATATCGACCAGCCGTTTCACCACGTCTTTTTGCATGACAGTCACGTGTCCGTTCACGCATCCTTCAGTTATCAGATCGTTAAACACCCCAATAACTTCATCCGGCACATGAAAGGCCTCGGCGGCCTCCTCTGGCCGGATGGGTTCTATCCTCGACTCACCACCACCTACTGTTTCTGGCATGGGCTTTCTCCTCTGTTAACACAGGTATGATAGAGAGGCTGCAACCCACTTACAGTCAAATAGTTTTTACAAAGGCCAATATTGTAAAAACGGTCTAATCATTGTACTGTATGTCGATGATTATTGAGCGTCAGCACGACAGCCCCAACGGCGCAGTCAACCCGGCTGTATGGGACGAGATACAACTGGTCAGAGACCAGGCCCACCAGGCCTATATGGATTTTGTACGCCAAGCAGGCGGAATTAGAGGCGAAAACTATGTCGCCACCATTACCCCTTATGCAAACCTAGACACCGACATACAGGAGCACATACCTCCCGCCGCCACAGACTGTCTTGTAGAAGAGCGCGTCACGGAGTACGGTACGCGGATAACCGTATTCGACATGGCTACCGGCACCGGCGTACAGCACCAGATCGAAGATGGCGTTTCAGATTACTACGATTTGAGCGAGGACATCTGGAAGCTACAGGGTTCATCTCTGCTAGAAGAGATTTTTAAGCCGGGCAGTCACCCCGAACTGGCAGAACTAGCGCAGATTGGACGTAGTACAATTATTGATCCCACGGAATTGTCTGCTCGTCTGAGTACCCCAGAAGAAGACAAGAGGATGACCGCCGTAGCCCGGCTAAGCCAATTCACCATCGCCCACCTGAACGACATACAGTCCATCTACCACCAGGTCGCCTACCCAGAGGGTCGCCAACAACGTACTAGGCCCCCGGAGGATAACGAGCAGCTACTTCAACAGCTGCAGCAGGGTAAATATATCGGGCTGCGCACCGGTACTTTCTATCTGGATTGCGCTAAGCACGAGATCTACGCCAGAAAGCCTGACGATGAGCTGCGCACCGCCATGGGCCTGAACTATGAAATCCCCATAGGCCCGATCAAGCTACGCTTTGGAGAAGATATCGAGATGGCCGTAGACTTCGGCATGCAAACAACAGACTACTTTGAATCACAAGACATTGCCGTCAATCCATAGCTACAAGCTTGTCTTCATCGACTTTTACAAACCCGCGGCCCAAGAGCCCCTGACCCAGCCCCTTCAGATGACCCTCACCCCACAAAAGAACCATATCGGTTTCTGGATCATCCTGTATTTGGCCATCAACTGCTTCAAGCTCTATATCGTTTCGATAGTCAACTATCTGCTTACTTAAGTCACCAATGAGTAATTTCAAAATCCTAGGAGAAAAAGGACGCTCCTCTCTATCCATCAAGGCCTCTTTGACCATCTTTTGTCTTTCTTCGGGGTCCATGTCTTCGTACAGCCACTTCATGCCCCTAACGAAAAGAGTATGCCGACGTAACGCAAAAGAGCTGAGACGCCGAGCCAAGTCTATTTCCGTAGCATCATAGTTTTGCCAGTCGTCCCGGAGAGTTATGGCACTCGTCTGTTTCACCAGGCCCCACTCTTCTAAATCACCAAACAGGCCATATACTCCGCGCATCATAACCCGTACGCATTCCGCCCGAGCCCTTACCGCCCGGCCCGCCTGCTGGAATTCCTCTGGAGTATTTTTGATTATTTGTTCGTAGTGGACCACCGCACCATTGTCGTCATGCTTGCTGTCAATAAGCCCTTGAATGGCCTCGTAATATGGCAGTTGAGCCACATGAATAGCGCCTATAACGTCTACCTGATTCTCGTATTCACGGTGGACGTAGGTGTGGATAGACGTCGTTACCGCCCCTGTTTCAGCCTCTTGCACGCTCATAGATTACATACTATAACAGGTAGTTCTCCCCATAAAAACACCCGGTCGAAATCGGGTACTTAAGTGGAGCTGGCGGCCATTTCGCTTATGCATTATAATCCTCCATATGCGAGTATGCGGTACTTGTCACGAGGGGTTTAAGCCTAGCAGCAACCATAAAGACTGTCCTAGCTGTCGTTATCATAGGACTAAATCAGTCCTATGCAAGGTCTGCGGTGTTAACATCCACTCTACAAAATACGGAAACTGTATAAGTTGCACCAATAAACTAAAGCCGGAATATGGTACGGGATGCTACAAGAAGAGTGGATACATAATGGCCTTTCAAAAAGGGCATCCTCGTGCCCAAGGCAGCGGAGGCAATTATGTTTTTGAGCACATCCTTGTAATGGAAGAACACCTCGGACGTTTTATTCAGAAAGATGAGAATATCCATCACAAGAATGGCATCCGGGATGACAACCGAATCGAAAATCTAGAGCTTTGGGTGAGGCCTCAGCCCTCGGGCATTCGCGCCACAGATGCAGTGCTTTGGGCAAAAGAAATACTGGCTCGATATGAACCAGTACAAGAAAAATTATAATTTGGTGGAGCTGCCGGAGAACTGCCCTCCGGGTCCGCTAGTTTATTTGATTAGTCTATCCTACAGGCATAGGTCATTTAAGGTACCGCTCTGAGTCAAAATGACCAAAAGTCAAAGCGGGTTGATCCTAAGTCTTAATCCGGCTACGGATCAATTGCCAGAAGCAACCTTGGAAAATATGTCACGCACATACGCTACCAAGATGTCACGTATGGCGCGGCTGTCTAAATATATTAGGCAGCGAATGCGAGCTGGGGTGTAAACACGCTAGCTACGCGGTTGAAAAATGTTTTTGCATTTGTTCAAGGTTTGTCTATACGCTGACAAGCGGCCTGCTGATCTAACCAATAAAGTCCAACGTCGAGCATAATTTCAGCCCCATGTATGAATGTATCACCTCTTGGTGACTACTGCATTATACCACCAATGACTGTAAAACGCTAGTGCTCGCCCATCTGCACTGAATGATTATACTAAGGGCATGCAACGTGAATCAGAAAGTCCTACACCGTACCATGGCCTCTATTTCCATGGGCTGGGAACCACACAGCTGACACTGATAGACAGAATATTCTTTAGCCACTTACGCCATCGCGGCATAGAGTTAGAGCATGCTTTGGTGGACTGGCACGGAGACCAGTCGTTTCAGGAGTTATTCGATCACGCCACAGAGCAGGCCGAACAAAGGTTGCGTACCTATGGCCAGCTTACATTGGTGGGCGCCAGTGCCGGTGGCAGCATGGCAGTTAACGTCTTTCACCGGCTGCGCAGCGGCGATCCAGATCTGAACATTTCTGTGATAAGTCTCAGTGGCCGGCTGCACATAGGCGACCCCCAGCACCTGGAGCGCAGAGCCCTCCACCGCCTGGGCAAGCCCAGCCCCGCGTTTATAGGATCAGTAACTCATTGCCATGAAGTAGCTATACCCGGGCTGACAGAGGCAGATAAGCAGCTTGTCGGCGTGGCTCGTCCGTGGATAGAAAGAACAGTACCACTGGCCACTATGAGCATAGAGGATGCGCACGAATACACCGTGCCGGCTATCGGACACGTAGCGGGAATTGGCCTTGGCGCGTTGTGGCTTCCGAGAATCCTAGATGATATGGCGCTGCCGACTTAATTTTTATACCGACTTGTCGCGTCTGTCCTTTCCAAACATGCCTCTCATGAGGTCCACGCCGCCAGCAATAATATCGTCAATACCCTCGGCAATCTCCTCTGCCCTGGTCCTAGTGGGTGCCGATGGTTGAGCGCCTGGTCCGGCGGCTCGATCTGTTTTCTTTTCTGCACCAGCTACGATGAGCACAGTCAAAGCCCTGCCTACACCCATCTTTTTTCCACGAGCTGCGGCGTTACGCTGTGTGTCGGCAACAGCCTGCCTTACTTCTGGGTACCCCGCATACACTGGCCCCGTATCAATATGCACCACGCTCTCTTTCAACACACTCCCGGCAAAATTCAGCAAGTCGGTCATGGCTTCCTCGCGGCTCAACCCTTTGCGCTCCATACGATCAACGATCAAACGCCCGGCGGCGTCATCAAGCTGCCTTAAGTCACATTCCACGGGCTGGTCTACCTCTAGCTCCAGGCCCAAAGAACTACGTCCATCTATTGTCATGGTGTTACCCTCTTGAGTTACATTTTATTGTAGCTATTAGAGCATAACTGGCCATAAATAAAACTGTCAATAAATTAATATCTAGACTAGTCAAGTATCTGTTTTCGTACATTTTTTTCACCCAACCGTCCCCACAACACAGCAAAAACATATCCGAAAATAGTGACAGCATGATCTATTTATTATATAATATATACTAGCTGCCCTCTTCTGTGCGGTAGAACTTTTACATTTTGGCTAAAAACTAGTTTTGATTTGCCCTACCACCCATTCGCTCTCTCGAAAGGAGAAGCCTCGTGCGCAGATGCGTACCCGCAATCATCGGCCTCGGCCTGGTGCTGACCATTGGGCTCATCGCCACCACTGCCAGTGCCCAGTCCATCGACCCGTGTTCCCCCGTGGCTCAGATCACTCCGATCAACCAGGAAGAAACGAGCCCCCGCACCATCCCGGCCGAGTGCCAGGACAGTGTGACAAGCGAGCAGGACGATCCCGACCGGGTCCCGCACCTCTTCGTACTCCTCCTGATCATTGTGTGGACCTTCCTTGGCCTCTGCCTCCTCTCGAGTATCCGTGAGCACGTGGAAGCGTCAAAGCGAGCAAAGGAAATCGCCAACTCGTGGGGCATGATGACTCCAGAAGAACGTGCAGCTGCTCGCCAGCGGACACTCCAGCGCCTTCAGACCATCAAGGCCTGGTATCACGACGCCATCGTGCGGGCCGACCTCCTCGCGCCTGTACTGACCAGCGAGCTCCGCCAGCAAGACGCGAGAATCGCGGCTCTCATCATCACCTTGGAGAATCCCGACACCTTCACCGTCAGGAAGATCCTCGAAGAGTGCAACGAACTCGAGCCGCTGCTCTCGCAGCTAGAGGAATCCATCCGACAGCTCGCTTCCGAGTACTACCCCCTGTTTTCGTCACTGCTGCCCGAGCAGACCAGCTAGGCCACCACCCCCTCTAGTCACAAGCCAAAAAGTAAAGCCCACGGGTGTGTGCAATCGCACAAAAAAACACCCGTGGGTAGGATCCGAGAATATTCAAAAAAGTCTCGCTGATGAGCCGTAGACGGCGAAATCCACACTTCAATCTTTAATCGAGGTAGCTCTGGTGACAGCGACCAGGCTTGTCGCCTTTGCAGGCTTCTTGGTGCATGCTTCTGAGTAGTTCTATCAGCTGGCGTTGGCCCTTCTCGCCAATGGCCTCCCACATGGGAGCGTGATAACCATTCAGTACATTCAGGGCTTCATCTGCCAGGCGTTGGCCTTTGTGGGTCAGAGTGGTGATATGCTCGCGCTTGTTGCGGGGGCTGATTTTGCTCTGCAACAAACTGGCCTCGTGCATCAGTTTTATTTGGCGCGAAATACTGGCCTCTGTCTGGCCCAGGCTCTCGGCTATGTGTTTTTGCTGGACACTGGGATTCCACTGCAGTGTCATGAGTATTTTGAACTGTGAAAAGCCTATCCCTAGCCGCTCCTGCAATACTTGGTCAGATTGGCGGGCCAGGGTAGAAGCGGTATGTTGCAGCAGGTAACCGATATTGTTTGTAGGCTTCATAACAATTCCTCCGGGGAAGTGCCCTTATTGTAGTGGGCTCATACTTAACACGTCAAGTCTCACAACCTCCGCACCACACCAGTCCAAGCCGGGCAAAGCCCGCCCTGCCCTGGTGCTCTTGGCCTCCAGCACATTTTTCGCCTGTGATCCTCACTTCACCGTACCATTTGTACGGCTCGCTCCGGTTCTCGGCGAGAAAATGCACTGGAGGCTCAAGTGCGGAGATTGTGAAAACCGAGGGCAGGGGAGCTCTACGGCTCGTAGGCTGCAAAGCCTAGCTTGAGCCCAGTCTGCGGCGAGAAGGCAAGGGAATAGTCATTGCAATTGCCCACGCACTCCCCTGGCGCTGCCGTGTATGCCACTAGCTTGCCTCGCGCCAACCCCTGGGCGATACCTGTGAGTTTTTCCATATTGTTATTGATCAGGTCGTTGAATTCGTTCGAGGATGGGTATCGCTTGTTAGCGCTATTGAATTTCTCTATCTGGTACTGGATGTCATGCATAGTCTGGAGCTCAGGAATAGCGCCACCGGTCGCTGTTGCCAGTACCCCGCTGTCGTATTTTACGTTCATGCTAGTGGGCAAGTGATACTGCGTCGACACCCCTTGGGTGGTGCAATAGTACACGCTGTCTGTATCGGCTGGATATTTATAGGCCTCATCCTGGGGCAAGAACACATAGCCGGTGGTTGTATTACTGGCAACTACCGGCGGCACCCGGCAGAGGCTGTAGGTCAATCCGTACATGTTACGCTTTTCTATAAACGACGACGTCTCCCCATCTTTAGTGCCGCTCACGGCGTTGAGATCTGATAATTCGAACTTCAGCTCGGCCTTGCCTATGGTGTCTAGGTCGGGTTCTATGACCAGGTTTAGTTTGCCGTTTTCGGTCCAGTAGATAAATGACGGGGTCTTGGTGGTGTCCTCTTTGAGTTTTTCCACTAGCGTTTTTTGGACTGCAGCAATCGGGCTCTCGAGGTTGTAGCACTTTTCAAAAAAGTTGCGGACCGACCGGTCCAGCGTCTGACGCGAAGCGTAGCTGACACTGGCCTTTTTGCGCAGCCCCTCTTGGGAATAATCAAAGAACAAACTACGGGTGGTCATGTTTGGCCCCGTCTTGGACGTGACGTCTGCCAAGGCCGCGTCACAACCTTCGGTGGCAGTAATGGCAGCTGCCGTAGCTTTTTGCACATCTTTTTGGGCGCCCTGGACCGCAGGAATATAGCCACCTACCGTACTGTTTTGGTCGTAGAGGTATTGGTAGCCCAGCAGTGCGTTGAAGTCATAGCTAAAATTTCGGGTAGCACCGTGATCTTTGGCAGAGAATGTCGCCTTGGGATCTTTCTTTGTGTACAGGGTTTTTATAAGTTGGTTGACCTTGTCAGTTTCGGTCAGCATTTCGTAGGCACCGTGCCCCTGCTCTAGATATAATTTTCCCTCGCGGTTAAAGCTACCACCCGACGCGTAGCTGGCAGATAGCTTAAACTTGGCGGCTCTAATATCTCTGGCCTGGAATTCTGCCAGTAGCCCTACGGGTGAATCGTAGGCTCGCACTGATTTTTGCGGATCGATGTCTGCGCCTTTTATGGCCAGCATCACCGCTGCCGCAATAGCCAGCACTACCAGCCCAGCCACTACCCCAACTATGATCCAAATACCCCGGCCCTTGTCCTGTTTTGGCGGTTGTCCCTGACCAGGCACAGTTGACCGTGGCGAACCGTACGCTTGCGGTACAGGCTGCGGCTGACCAGCAACAGTTGGTGGCTGCGGCGCGGGCATCACATCGTATGGTGTTTGTGGACTGGGGAGTGCGCCTGTAGGTTGCACCCCGTTAGGCCCAGAGTTTTGTGGGTCCATATATATGTAATCTTATCACAAGCGCTATAGGTTAGGGCTGCAAGCGCTCGTGATAGACCTTATAAAGCGCGTGCCATTGGTCTAGGCTGAGTGCCTGAGGGCGCAAACCGGGTGCTATACCGGCCGTCTCTAGCAAGTCTTGTACCACTGGTTTCTCCAGCCGCAGGCCACCGCTCAGAGAGTTCAGGAGTGTCTTGCGACGAGCCGAGAACCCGGCTTTTACCACCTGGAAAAACAATTGTATATCCGTTCCGGGAAAGGCGGGCTTGGTGCGCCATTTGAGTATTAGGATCTGCGAGTCAACTTTGGGTGGTGGCGTAAACAGCTCGGCCGGTACTTCTCGGCCAATACTGACCTCCCAATAAAACTGAGCACTCACACTCAGCAGCGACATATCGCCCGGGGTAGCCGCTACCCGCATAGCTACTTCCTTTTGTACCAACAACGTGGCAAGAGCTGGCGGGTTCATAGATTCGCTCATGACGCGTATAAGGTTGCTGGTCAAGTAGTACGGGATATTGGCAACAATCTTGTACTTGGGCGGCAAGGTAGTCAGGTCGAATTTTAGGATATCCTGTTGAACTGTAGACAAATTATCAGCCTCAACCGACCCTGGCAGTGCTTGGGCCAGTGACTGGTCAAACTCTACGGCAACAACTGCTTTAGCCCGTTTGGTCAGCAGCTCGGTTAGAGTACCCAGGCCCGGCCCGATCTCTAGCACCGTATCTTTGGCGTCTACCTCGGCGGCGTCACACATGGCGGCCAGAACAGTAGCATCACGCAGCCAGTGCTGCCCAAGGGATTTCTTTGGCAATGAGGATGAGGCGTTCACCCATCCAGTGTATCACTCAAAAGAAATAGGATGGCACAAGCCATGCGCTGTTCGCGACCTTGCTGCGTAGTCAAAAGTAAGTCATAGTAATAAATATGGTCGAGCAAGAGGTGACGCCAAGAGAGCAGTGTGAGAAATCGTATGAACCACGCGTTGAATCTATGGCTCGGGCGCTGGAGTTAGAACACCGAATATACAAGCTCGAGGAGGAGCTCTTTGGTAACGATCCGGCCCTCCGGGTCATTGAAACTACGCTGTTTATTGACCCCGTTTTTCATAGGTCAGCCGTCATAATGGGTGCACCAAAATATCCAGAAAGAATGTTTAGTCATGAAGGCTGGGCGGGGTGGCTAAGTGCCCGACTGTTTGCCCGAGAATATGGTAATCAACCTCTTACGGTTGACTGCCTAAAGGAACTAAACAGACGCTTTCTGCAAAGAATAGACCCGGAGAATGCCGGGAAGTTGAGGGAGAGCACCACATGGGGTGGCGTGTTCAATCGTGGGGTATTGCGGCCAATTGTGTGTACCGATGAGCAAATTGCCACGCTAGATGCGAATCCACTTCTAGAATTCGACACGCCCATACCTGATGACCCACATTACGGCCTTATCCACTACAAATCCCCACCTGATGAGATAGAGAGCTTACTTTATGAGGTCTGTAATGACTATAATCAGTCATGCAGGACCAGGGGGAACCCCACACACGCCGCCGCGCGCATGCAGCGCAAACTCAGTAGCATTCACCCCTTTCGTGCATGGAACGGCGGAGCATCGCGAATACTCATGAACCTTGCTCTTGAAAACGCTGGCATGGCACCCAGCGCGCCAAGAGATTTTGATCAGGACATTTTTCTAAGTCTCAAGGAGTGGGCCTACAGGATAGCAGTAGGTACAACCGGCCACATGTTTCAGGAAGCAGCAACGGGCACAACTGATCCGGTCCGACTCCTGAATCTTACACGACAAAAGCAACTCTATGACTCGGGAGCTCCGAGCTTTACCCGTGCTACGCCCACAATCAAAAAATATGGAGACGGGCACAACCGCCTTCAGTACGAAGCGTTCATAGGCAAATTCGAGGCTGGTAATTTCCTGTTATCGTTTAATCCTGAGGGCTTGCGGCACTTCCTTAAAGAGCCCCAGAAAACACAACCGAATAACTTCTAATAGGGAGCTGAGGCAGTTCCGGTTGCACCGGTAAAATCAGTATCCTCCTCTTCGAATGCCGCCTGAAGAGCGGGTGGCAGATCTTCTAGCCGAACCTCACCCGCCACAATCTTGTCGTACAGCTCCTGGGCATCCTCCAGATAAGCCTGGGCGTTGTCAGAAGAATCTTCGCCCCGTTCGCTCATGTATCTACCTGAGATGAGTCAGCGGCAGAATTAAAGCCCATACCAACCCTTAGGTCGGTGTCATCTGCCAGCACATCTTGTAAGCCAGCAGGTAAGGTACTGGGATCGATTTCACCCGCTTCTATGCCCTGCTGCAATCGCTCTCTATCAACCTCAACATTACTGTCCACTGGTACCGGTTCAACCTCTGCTCCAGTAAGACTCATAGGCCCTTCGGGCTGCTGAACCTCAGCATTAGGGGACGATGACGGACTGTTTTCCATTTCATTCCTTTCAAACCGCTTATGCTTTACAATGCTCCATTATGACAGACGGGCCGTCGGCCGAACAAGAACGACCACCGACGCCTGTTACTTTTTTGCCTTTTCCCGGAAGCCCCAAAAATCTGGAGGCGCCTGAGCCGCCAGAAGGATACGATCCAAAGACTACTGAGTTCATTCTTAAAACATACGAATTGTGCAATCTGGCCTGCACTTACTGTTATATGTATGAGCTGAGGGACAAAAGTTATCTGCAACAACCTGCTGCTATGAGCTATGAAGTGGCCGAACAGGCAGCTGTTCAAATTGGAGAGCACGCGGAAGAACACGACCTAGAGAATGTGAAGATCATCTTTCATGGGGGTGAGCCGCTCCTAAGTTATCTATTGGACAGAGATTACTATCGGATAGTTACCCGTAACTTTAGGGACACGTTGGGCGACCGGGCAGACTTCAACATGCAGACCAACGGCACGCTCATAGCCAAGCACCCTGAGGTCTTGGACATGCTGCACGAGACGGGTATAAAGATAGGCATCAGCCTGGACGGAGACCCAGAAACTCACGATGCTTTGCGCATCAAGCGTGATGGCAGTGGCAGCTTTGCAGACGTCGCTGCGGGTATCCGGACTTTTGCAGAATGGAATACAGAAGGTGGCAGTAAATCCGCCCTGGGTCTGTTGAGTGTAATTAATTTGCAGGCAGACCCGCACAAGGTTTACGACACACTGACTCAAGCAGAATTTGGGGCTGCCTCGTTTGACCTGCTATTCCCGCTTGCACACCATTCGTTGCTTCCGCCCGGCTATGCATCAGACTACGACCAACCGGGAGCATCGACACCCTATGCAGACTGGCTCATTCCACTCTATGACCGCTGGGCCCAAGAGGATGCCGGGCGAATATCTATCCGTCTTTTCCGATCCATCCAACGACTGGCCGTCGGGCTGAGCGCGAAAGCTGAGTACGTTGGCAACTCATTTGCCAGAAACCTCACCATCGAAGCCAACGGCAACATGGCTCTACCCGATAGCTATAGGTCGATAGGCGATGGTGCCATCGCCTTGCTCGACGCCAAAGGCCAGCCCATGAATGTCGAAACACACAGCATCGACGAGGCGGCCCAACATCACAAGGTCGTCCGCTACCGCCTGGGCAAACAAGCGTTGTCCGCCACATGCCAAAAGTGTCACATTGTAAATATCTGCGGGGCCGGACTTCAGGCAAACCGGTGGCGGGACGGTGATTCCCTGGAAGAAGGGGGTAATTTTGATAACCCCTCTGTATATAGCCAGGATCTCATGAAACTTATTTTGCATATTCGGACAAGTGTATGGGGCCAGATCAAAGAGGTACTTGCCAAGGCCGAGGCACCAACTTAGAGGTCTAGCAAATGCAAGCCAGTCTGGCTATCCAGGGTACGGTGCAGCCCCTCTTGCTCATACCAGCGGTGCAACAATACTTCGCAGGTGCCGCCCACGTGCAGTTCCTTTATATGGCCACCAAAAGCCTGTAGGCTGTGGTCACTAAAAGTGCCATGAATATGCAGCACCGGCTGATCATCCTCCCACGCCACGTTACCCTGCAAGCTGGTAATCTCTAGTAGACCGTCTAACTTTTTCCATTGGTAGGCCTTGGTTTCTAAGTTATAAAAACCCACCTCCGCCCCTTCGGCAGCGCCCAGACCACTAACCCATACGCCCTTAATATTTTCATCCTTAACAAGTTTAGTAAGTCCCTCGATCAGCTTTTCGCCCCTGTCAAAACGCACCAGCCAATTGTATCCATCAAATCTATACGTCATGCACCCAGTGTAGCGCAATCATACCATGCCATCTATAATTAGGTATACTACTGCTATGAAAATGGGATCTAGGCAACTTAGAGACACACTGGCACAGCGCGGTTACTGTGTTATTCCGAACATCATTGATAGTGACATGCTTCAGTCACTTAAAGAGCGATTTAGCCAGGACGCCTTGGCTCCTATGGCAAAGGGAAATTTTGGCGACGCTGGTGCGTTTGTGGTTGCAGACTATCACGACCCCGTAATCGTAAACCTACTGACATGGCCAAAAACCATGGAGACCCTTTCTGCGCTGGGCTTTTCGGCTCCTAAACTCCATAATTTTTATGTCTCGACCAAACCCCCACAAGCAGCTGGCTTGGCATGGCACTCGGACCTTTTTTATGAATACGATATGGCAGAACCGGCCGAATTATTTCTGATCTACTACCTGCAGGACACAACACCAGAAAACGGCTGTCTGCGTGTTGTGCCTTCATCACACCTGTGGCCCCATAAACAGCGACACCAGCAGCCTCATGATGCTGCTCTCCGCAGCGATGAGATAGACGTGCCGATAAAGACAGGCGAGCTCTTCATTGGCGACCGCCGACTCCTCCATGCCACTCACGCTAACCAGGCAGATACCTGGCGAACCTGCCTGACCATTGCGTACGCACCACGGTTCGATACGCTCGCCGAACCCATCAAGGCCCTGATTGTCCGCAATCGGTGCCTCCCCCCAGCAGGGTGGCACAAACAGGCACAGCATGATTTAGACCCACGACTCACTCCAGTCCTGCCAATCTATGAAGGTACCGCCCAGCCTATCGCTACGGTCTAGTGTCTGACCTCTTATTGTCAGAGGCCACCGGTGCGGCAGTCGTTGGGCTGAGCATCAGCATTAACCAGCTGCGCAACCTACAACGCATGTCCGAACAGACCGGCTCGGACTATACTATGGCAGCCAAAGGAGACATGCAACGGCTACCATTTGGTGACGAGGCTATCGATCACGTGTACTCAATTAACGCCATCTATCACGTCGATGATCCCGGTGCAGTTATAGACGAAAGCTACCGCGCCCTGGCTACGGGTGGGCGACTTGGCGTGGATGACTGGTTTGTCACTAATATGATCACCGACGAGCAACTGACTATGTTGCGTAACAACTGGAGCACTAGCTCTAATGGATTTCACAATATCAACACTTTCAGCAGACAAATAGAAGCAGCTGGCTTTGGCTTGACAGAAGTAACCGACCTCACCGAAGAGGCCGGTGAATTTTTAAGCGAAGAGCGCTTTGGTACGACATATGACACGCAAGTTTCCCCGGTCCTCTTAGACGCTTTTCCACGACTCTATCAATATGAAGGTTACGAGCAATCCCATGCTCAAATGGCGGTAGATCAATTGCGCTCTGACATCCTCTACATGGGCGAACTATATCGCAGTGGCGCAGCCGTATATCGCCAGATTATCGCCGAAAAATAACCCGGTCGCAGTCTGTCGATGCCGAGATCCCTATGAAACCTGTTCCATGGGGTTGGGGGAACGAACCTACCCGTTCCCTTACTACCTGTAAGTGTCTTGTAGTCCGAGCTTCTTGGTGCAACCAGGCCATGGCTGCCAACCACGACGCTGGTAAGTTTCAGTAGCTTTTTGGTCCTGTACGCCGGCAGGTGCGTCAGACGGATACGTAAAGCCGCCATAGCCATTCCAGGTGCTGACGTTAAACTGATACGCCCCATAAAACCCATTGCCCGTGTTAATAGCATAATTGCCCCCGGCCTCACACTGCCGCAGCCGGGCCAAAGCCTGGCCAAAGCTGCTCTGGGGTCCACGAGCCACAATCTGTTTTATGGGTGGCGAGGCAATGACCTCCTGAATTTTCTTACGCGACACTTCCTTGCTGTTCACCAACTCAATTTGATACGTCACCACTTTTTTACCAGGTGCACCGGCTTGCCGAACAGCCTGCGACCCGGCAGACAGCGAGGAATCTTCAATATATTCGAGCGGCATAGGAATAGCCTCCTCTGCGGTAGCAATCTGCGTACCACTGCGCAGCACGAATACTTGTATCTCGGGCGTGATGAGTGTGGTCGGTGCGGGCTGCACCGTATCGTCTTTGCTAAGCTGCACGTTCTTTTCCTTTAAGAACTCGGCCACCGTCTTGGCATGTGTGCGCAGCGGCACGTGGGTACCGTACAGATTAATATTGACTGGCGTCGAGCGATCTATCACCACCTTTTCGCCCAAGACCCCTTCTCTCAGAAAGTTGTCTGGCACTTCCGAAGACAGATTGTCTTCTGGGTAGACGGTGACACCAGCCTGCTGAACTACACTCCGCGGTGTGGTGGCAGCGCTGTACGCAAAGGTGCGCAAGCCATTCTCCTCTACGATAGTCACCGGCCTGGCCCGATAGACATTGATACGAAGCTCTTCGTCGTAGATGGTGGTGTCTTTGGCTGGCTCGACAATGTCTTTTTCTCCCAAAGTAATATTGGCGCGCTCCAAAAACTCACCCACGGTGCTGGCACGGGTGGGAATAGATTGCTTGGTGCCGTCCATAGATAGCTCGATAACGTGCGAGTCCGACGGCACCACGTCTCGACCGTTAAAGATAATGACACTGATGAGTGTAATGAAAAACAGTACCAAAAAAGTGCTCACCGGCACAACGAACGGGTGCCTCTTCATGCGCTCCACGTACTCTTTGTCCGCGTCGCTGAGATGGAGTTTTTTGCGAATCATAGATAAGTCGCTAAGGTAAAAACCATACATACCCACTGGCCCCTACCCGTCTAGCTACCCACCAGTGTAGCAAAAAAGGTCACGCTATTGAACCGCCCCCTGGATACTCCCCTGGTCCCACCCACTAAATGGACACCTGAAAATTTGCTTGCTAGATTTTTTGGAGCGGGGCAAATGCGACATTCAGCTTCTTGGCGCCTTTTCCTTTAAAGTAAATGACTACGTTGTCGCCGTCCACCTCCATGACCGTGCCCTGGCCGAAGACGTCGTGCTTGACCGCGTCGCCTTCGTTCAGATCTGGTACATAGTGTGGTTCGTCGATGACCGTCGTGGGCAGATCGTCGTAGCTTTCTTGTTCGTAAGTATTTTGCCAGGCCTGGCCGCCCAGACTGACACTGTCTGTCTGAAAACTGGCGTCAAACTCGCTCAGGAAACGTGATGGCGGATTGTGCTGCATGCCGCCGTACAACATGCGCGAGGTGGCATAGCTCAGGTACAGCTCTTCGCGGGCGCGGGTCATGGCTACGTAGCACAGCCGCCGCTCTTCTTCCATTTCGTTCTGCTCATACAATGCCCGCGAATGTGGAAAGACTGTTTCTTCCATGCCAATCATAAAGACCACCGGAAATTCCAAGCCCTTGGCAGAGTGGATGGTCATGAGCGTGACAGCGTTGTTGCTAAACTCGGCACTATCAAGATCGCTGATCAGTGCCATCTCTTCCAGGAAACCGTCCAGCCCCAAGTCCTGGTAGCTCTGCGTCACACCCACCAGCTCACGGACGTTTTCGGCACGCGATTCGCCTTGCGGCGTGCCGTCGTCCAAGTAAGCAAAGTAGTCCAACCGGCGCAGCAGACTGTCCAGCAAGGCCGGCAACGGCACGTCCGCAGCAATGTCCCGCAGGGCGTTCAGCATCTCGCCTAGTTCCAGCAGTCCTTTCTTTGCTTTACTTGTTAAGTTTGGATGGTCACGTATGTGTTCTAGTGCTTGTTGCAAACTTAACTCGTTAACTGTCTTCCATTCAAAGAAGTTCTGGACCGATTTGGTACCAATGCCACGCGTGGGAACGTTCACAACACGCTCGAAGCTGACACGGTCTTCTGGCTGATAAATCAGCCGTAAATACGCCATGATGTCTTTGATTTCTTTGCGGTCATAGAACCGTACCCCACCGACGATTCGGTATGGCACACCGTAGCGAATAAATGTTTCTTCGATAGCTCGGGACTGAGCGTTGGTGCGGTACAAAATAGCAAAGTCTTTGTAGGCACGGAACTTGGCGTCTACTGCATTTTGGACGCGTCGGGCCAGCGCTTCGCCTTCGGCCCGCTCGTTGGCCACCTGCAGCACACTTACCTCATGCCCGCGGCCGCTGTCCGTCCACAGCTTTTTGTCCGAGCGCTGTTGGTTCTTGGTGATAACTTTATGGGCGGCCTCCAGGATAGCCTGGGTGCTGCGATAGTTTTGCTCTAGTTTGATGATGATAGTTTTTGGATAATCCCGCTCAAAGTTCAGGATGTTGCGGAAGTCTGCACCGCGCCAGCTATAGATCGACTGCCAGTCGTCACCGACTACTGCAATATTTTTATTATCATTTGTCAATAGTTTGACCAGCTTGTACTGCGCCGCATTGGTGTCTTGGTATTCGTCTATCATGACGTAGCGAAATTGCTCTCGCCATTTGTCACGGATCTGTTTTTGGGTTTGCAGCAAGTTAACGGTGCGAGATATCAGGTCGTCAAAATCCAGGGCATTATTGTCCTTTAGGATTTTTTGGTACAGCGGAAAAACCTGAGCAGCCGCCCGCTGCATGGGACCACTGGCCACGTCCACGTAATCTTGTGGCGAGATCAGTTCGTTCTTGGCACCAGAAATTATGCTGCTGATGGTTTTGGGCGAAAAGCTTTTCTCGTCTATCATGGCTGTTTTGCTAGCCTGCTTGACTGCGCTTTGGCGGTCGCTCTCGTCAAAGATGACAAAGTTTTTGGGTATGCCGGCATGCTCGCCGTCCTGCCGCAACAAGCGCACACAAATGCTGTGAAAGGTTCCCATATAGGGCATAAAGCTGCGGTTGTCAGAACTCTGGCCCAACAACCTTGCCACTCGCTCGCGCATTTCTTTGGCCGCCTTGTTAGTAAAGGTCACGGCCAGAATGTTGTAGGGCGTAGCTTTGCCAGTAGAGATCAGGTAAGCAATGCGGTGGGTTAGTGTCTTGGTCTTGCCACTGCCAGCACCGGCCAAAATCAGCAACGGACCATCGGTGCTTTCTACCGCCCGCTGTTGTTCAGAATTCAGTCCCACCAAAAGATCTTCAGACATCAGCTAATTGTACCAACTAACAGAGGCAAAAACTGTTGTGATTACTGAACCATAAACGAATTAAAGACTTTTTCGGTGAGCTCTGTAAACTCTTTTTTGTCAGCAGCAGTAGGCACGCTCATGTCCTCCATTCCTACGGAAGGCGTGTATAGGTGTACAAAAGCCTTCGAGGTCTCAAGTAGCCAACCGGTATGGTAGCCTTCGTCAAAGAATGAGAGGTCATATACTTTTGTACCCCTTTTGTTTTGGGCAGATTTTAGCGGATAGACGTCGCCTACTTTGTACTTTTCTACGCCAGAATCCTTTTCTACGACTCGCCAGACAATGTCGTTCCCGCTCTTTTCCGGGCTTATGAAGGGTCCGTATTTGTAAGCACCCACCTTGAAACCTGCTTTTTTCTCTATACGCACATACAAATTACTACCAACCCTTGCCCCGCTTGCAAGCTTCTCATCATACGCTGCAGGTGTGCTTACAAATACCAACGACACGTCTGCGGTCGGAGATAACTGCCCCCACTTCTGAGGATATGCCATGAAGAAGCCATACTCTTTGTTCTCATACACCGTAAAGCCGTCTGGAACTTTGTATGCTTCTTTCTTGGGTTCTTCCTTCTTTTTGGCATCTTGCTTGGTTACTTCGTTTGCATTCGCGGCGTTGTCATAAGATTGGTTGGCTTCTTTGCGTGCCTCGTACACTCGCCAGCCAGCAAAACCAACGATGGCCACGGCCACTAACCCCAGCAACAGATGAGGCACTGAAAAGCCTGCTTGTGATTGTTTTAGTTTCATGACTACCATCCTATAGCTTTACAAGATCAAACGGCAACTTCACGCCTATATCTAACACTTCGGCATCTATGGCCGCCAACACCGCAATTACCGTCACCAGCAAAAGCAGGAATATCACGGCCCACTGTGTGTGGCGCTTTTTGGTGACCTGCCCCGTGGGTACAAAGTATTTCTTTTCAGCAATCAGCTTTTCTATGTTTTCGCGCTTTTGTTTTTCTTCTTCAGATTCTTCGGACGTCTGCTTCTTTTTGCCAATCGCCTGGTCTGCAACGGCGTCTACAACTGCTGTATCGTCACTGCCCAGCGGCTCTTCTGCCGCGGTGTCAGGTTCTGCAGCCGGGGTTTCTTTTTCTGGAACAGGGGGAGTTTCGGGTTCGACCTCTTCAGCAGGTGGAGGTGTTTCGGGTTCGGTTGGCTCTTCTGCGGCCGGAGTCTCTGGTTCGGCAACGGGCTCTGTATCTTCTGGCTGTTTTACTACAGCTGCCATGGCGTCGCCTACCGTAAGCTCTGGGTCTTTAGTTTTGGGTGACTGCTGGAGCTCACCGTCCTCGGTGATGGTAATCGGCTTTATAACTTTGCCGCTGTGGGGAAGTGGCGCACCCGGAGCCTCTGGCTTTTCCTCGGTTTCGGCGCTAGACTTGCTGACCATTGGGTCTTTCATCATTTTGTGGCCTACAATAACCGGCTTGGATGTAGCCGCTGGCGTTGACTTGCCTGGCTTAGAAACGTCCATAACTTTGGCAACCGTTTTTTTAGGTTTGGCTGCTTTCCCTTTTTCAGCTGGCACTAATTTCTCCAGTCCCGTGTCGGCGACGATACGCCGCGTCTACAATGCCAGAAAACTGGTGATAATTCAGGCTGGCACCACCAACCAACAGCCCGTCTACTCCCTCGATGGACAAAAGGCCACCAGCGGTCGAGGCATTAGCGCTGCCACCGTACAACACTCGAATTCTTTCAGCCGCCTTTTTGCCATACAGCTCGGCCACATTTTTGCGGATAGCTACTACAGCTTTGGCAATACCATCGGGCTTGGGTATTTCATGATGCATGTAATCAGACCCGGTGCTCAGTGCCCACACGGGTTCGTAGGCGATAACAATATCGCCAACCTCACGGGAGGTGACGTTGCTGAGTCCCGAAATCACTTGATCGTGTAGCACTTGCAAGCCATCGCCCTCGGCCTTTTCGCGTGCTGTCTCGCCCACGCACAAGATGGGCATGATGTCATTACGCACGGCAGCGGCTACTTTGTCGCGGATCATATCTAGGTCTTCGCCAAACTTATACCGCCGGTCAGAGTGCCCGACAATCGCATAATGAGCAAGGTCGCGTAGCATCGTAAAGCTGACCTCGCCGGTAAAAGCCCCCTCGTCTTTGTGGTAGGCGTTTTGGGCAGCCAAACGAAATTTACGACGGTCTATCTGCACACTCAAAGGTTGCAGTACCAGCATACTGGGTGCCAATACTACCTCTACGTCACGGTAGATCTTGATACGCTCGTGCAGTCGGTGCAGCAACAAGCTCGCCTGGCTGGCGTTCTGATGCATCTTCCAATTGCCGACGATTAATGTGCGTTTACTTGTGGTAGCCATTATTTCTTTTCTACTTATGCTTTGCTGCCTATTGTACCATTATTATGCAAGGGAAAAGAGCAGCCGGAGCGGGCGAATTTACTTCGCCGCGCCGCGCGATGAGAAAAACCGCAAGGTTTGTCTCATGACTAATCTTTGTTCCAGAGGACTTCTACACCGGGCAAAGATTTGCCACTCATCAGTTCCAGGCTAGCACCCCCTCCGGTAGATACATGATTGAAAGAGTCTGTCAGCTTGCGATCTTCTATAAACCCAACGGTGTCACCACCGCCCAGTACCGTGAAGGGCTTGGTGCCAAATTCACCCAGCAAGGCCTCTACAACTGTTTCGGTGCCATGAGCAAATGGCCCCACCGGCCCCTGTTTACCCTTGGTTTCGGTGACACCCATGGCGCCGTTCCAGATAACCGTGCCGGCCATCTGAATGCCCCCAGCAATAAAGGCCCCAGAAAACGGACCAATATCCAGGATAGATTCGTCGGCGGCTACCTCGCCCGTCTCGCGGCCGGGTCGTTTAGGGTAATTTTCCACCTGGGCAATCACGTGAGCATCCCAGTCTACTATGCGTGTCTGGGTGCTGCCATCCAATTCTTTAGACACAACGCCATCTTGCGGTATATAGAACACAAAACGCTGATTCTTGGCCTTTTGTTTGGCTTTTTCAATAATATCTTTGGCCAGTGGCACTTCGTCTTTTTCGGCCAAGCTCTCGCCTATCTTGATGCCCTCGGCCAGCAGGAAAGTGTTGGCCATGGCACCGCCAACGGCTACGAAGTCGGCAATATCTATAAATCGGTTCAGAATATCTATTTTGTCGGATATTTTAGCGCCGCCGATGATGGTCATCAAGGGGCGCTGGGGGTTATCAATAGCATTAGTAATGGTATCTACTTCTTTTTCTAGCAGCAGGCCGGCCAAACTGGGCAGATGATGTGCCACTGCTTCGGTAGAAGCATGCGCCCGGTGCACCACCCCAAAGCCGTCCTGCACAAACACCTCGGCCAGGCTGGCCAGCTTTTTGGCAAATTCGTCGTCGTTCTTTTCTTCTTCGGGGTGAAAACGTAAATTCTCTAGCAGCAGAACCTGGCCCGGCTGCAGCGCCTTGGCAGCTTTTTCGGCTGCTTCGCCCACGCAGTCAGACACAAACTGAACGTTTTTATGCAGTAGCTTTTCCAGACGTTCGGCACAAGGCTTGAGCGAACAGTCTGTGTCATGCGCATCTTTGGGACGACCCAGGTGCGATATCAGGATCAGCTTGCAATCTTGCTCTAGCAAAAACTGTAGTGTGGGCAGGGATTTTTCTATGCGATAGTCGTCTGTAATTTTTCCGTTTTTTATGGGTACGTTATAGTCCACACGCACCAAAACAGACTTACCACGTAAGTCATATTCTTTAACGGTCTTTTTCCAGAAACCCATTCCCACCCTTTCAGAGCTAGTCTTAAAACCTATAGCTTTTTAGGTATTCTAACCCAAAATAACTTATGGTGCTATGATCTCACGCTTGACATTTTGTTTACAACGTATATACTTTGTTTATATGAAAACAGCAATACTTAACGTCAAGGTTGATGAACAGGTAAAAAAGCGAGCTCAAGCAGTAGCTGGCTCATTCGGTATTCCCCTGAGCACTTTAGTGAATGCTTATTTGATGGAACTCGCCGAGACCGGCCAGATTCACTTTAGCGCCGTCGAGATCATGACGCCTAAAATGGAGAAGCTCATAGAGCAGGCGCAGAAAGAAATTGAAGCCGGTGACACAGTAGGCCCTTTTGATACAGCAGAAGAAGCCATAGATTATCTTAAAAGGTTATAAATGCTCTACCATCAGATTAACTTTACAAAAACCTTCCGCGGACAGTTTAAACTTCTCAAACCACGTCAGCAGGAACGCTTTTATGAACGTCTGGAACTCTTCAAGAAAGATCCTCAGGCGAGGGTATTGCGCGACCATGCACTCAAGGGCAAGTACATAGGGTATCGAAGCATAGATATTCAAGGCGACTTGCGGGCATTGTATTACGTAAAAGACGACACGATTGTAATCTTTGCCCTGATTGGATCACACAGCCAGCTCTACGGTTAACTCAACACTTGTATTTATTCGAGTACGCGGACTTTGATAGTGTCGGTTGTGCCAACAACGCCAGGATATTTACCAGAAGCGGTAACAATCACGTCACCCTTTTTCAGTACTTTCTTTTCTTCGAGCCAGTCGGTTAACCTGCTGGCCGCATACTTGCTGTCGGGACGGACGTAGCTTTTGGTGCCATATATCAGGGCCATCTGCTGGGCTACGCGTGGGTCAGAGGTAACAGCAATGATAGGACGGGCTGGTCGCCGAGAGGCGATCTCTAGAGCCGTAGCACCAGACTTGGTCTCGGCCACGATTGCAGTCGCGTTTACCATGTTAGCCAGGTTGAGCACCGCCTCGCTAATAGCCTCCTGATTACTACCAGATTCGAACGGCAGAGGCTTGCCGGCTTCGATATTTTCCTGAGTATATAGGATGATCCGCTTCATGACCTTGACGGCCTCTACCGGATATTTACCAATGGTTGTCTCGTCGCTCAGCCACAGGCTGTCGGCACCCAATATGACGCCGGTAGCAACATCTGATACCTCTGCGCGGGTGGGCTCTGGCTGGTCTACCATGCTCAACATCATCTGGGTGGCAATGATAGTTGGGGTTGCATAGCGCTTGCCCAGCTCGATCAATTGGCGCTGAATCACCGGCACTGACTCTAGTGGTACCTCTACCGCCAGGTCACCGCGCGCAATACAGATAGCGTCAGATTCCTGCACGATCTCTTCCATGTGCTGCACGGCCACACCGGTTTCGAACTTGGTCATAACCTTGGCTTTGCTGCCCAGATTACGCAACATTTTCTTGAGCTGCCGAATATCATCGGCCGTCTGTACAAAACTCAGAGCCACATAGTCAAAGTCTTGAGTAGAGCCAAAAACAACGTCTTTTTTGTCTTTCTCGGTAATGATATCGCCGCCAAAGTCTGTGTCTGGCAGGTTTATCCCCTTGCGCTTGATCAATATACCGTCGTTTTCAACATGGGCGTGGACAATCCCGTCCTTGACGCTGGTCACTGTTGTGCGCACTTTGCCGTCATACAAATACAGCCGCTCGCCACGCTTGACCTTCTTGCTCAGATCGTATTGGGTAGGGATAAGCCCTGTCTGTTCGTAGTCTGTCTTGTATTTAAAGGCTACACTCTGACCGGTCTGCACGTTTATAATTCCGTCGAAATCGCCCAGACGAATCTTTGGCCCCTGCAAATCCTGAAGAATAGCAACTGGCTTGCCATATTCCTGAGAAGCCTTGCGTATCCATTTGATCTGCTGCAGGCGCTCTTCGTTTTCGCCATGGCTGAAATTCAGGCGCAAAATATTGGCGCCCGCCTTGATCATGTCATAAATAACCTCGTAGCTATTGCAGGAGGGGCCAATAGTGACTAGGATCTTTGTCCGTTTGAATTTGGTAACCGGTACGTTCGGTACCATCTCTGTTAGTTTCATTTTTTACCTTCTGTCTCAGTTTACTCGCTTATACTTACCCCTGACAAGGGAAATTTTTACTATTTGAAAGCAGATGTCTACTTTTCAAAGTAAAAATCCCACAGACGGTGAGATTTTTACCTTGACAAATATGTGGTCTGCTAATTTACTTGCGTTTTGCATTGTACTCGTTACACCAGATAAATTCAAGCAACACTAGAGGTAATTGTGGGCAGAGAGGTATTGAAAAATAATACTAAATATGTTATTATATAAATATTCATCTGAAGTACCTTTTCCCGACCAAGAGGAGTGATGTGTCCCCGAGATCTCATGCTATCCGCAGAGGAGTTGTTGGCACAGCTATGACCGCCGCAGCCCTCGTGACCCTGGCGTTCACCGACTGGCCGCAGCACGGCGCACGTACCGCAGCTTTGCTGGGTGTGGCGCTGGTCGTCGGCAGCACCTTGCTGGAGCGCGCCTTCATCCAGAAGGTGTTCTGGCGGTGGCAGCCCTACGACGGAAAGTCGACCTCGTCCATAGCTGGCCTGCCGTTCGGCAAGAATCACCAGATTGGTCTGCTCGGCCTCGCCATGATCGGCTGCGCCACGCTGACCTACAACCTGGTCGACCTGCCGCCGAACAACAGTCTGGTCCCGACCGTTCTGGGCATCCAGGCAGCTGGCGGCGTCCTCATGGCTATCAGGGGTTTCCTGGTCCATGACGTGGTGTACCCAGCCGCTCTGGACATCGAGATGGTGGCCTACCTGGTCATGAACCTCGCGCTGTGCATTGCCGCCCTGGCAGTGGCTGGCCGTGGTCTCGCCTGGTGGCAACTCAGCATCCTGCTGCACCTGTTCTGGGTGGCCGTCGGCTTCACCCACCACTTGCGTCCGCTACGCGAACGCATCCGGCACCCGGCCATGCCTGCGCACCCCCAGACCTCCTAGTCGTCAAGATGAACAACCCTCCTTATGAGCTCAAGAGGCTCGTGTCACCACCGTTGGTGGCATGATCATAAGGAGGGTAATTTTTTATCCTACGACTCCCCTAGGGTGCCTTTTTGGGCATTGTAGTGTTGCACATAGGGTATGGCCGCCGCGACAATAATACTCAGGATACCGGCCAAGACCACACCCCCGGGCCGCTCGTGGAAGAACACCGCCCCAAACAACACCCCAAACACAACCTCTAGCAGGCCAAGGATGCCAGCTGCTCCCGCCTCGATCAGCTTAAGCCCACGTATGAACGTCCACGAAGCGATCAACGATGCAAACACAAACAGTACCAGATAACCCCATTCGGCATGAAGGCCCAGTACTGGCCGGGGTTCGCCCAGGATAAAAACCATGGGGATATTGGCTATCACTCCTGATCCCCATACTAAAATGGCAGATTGCGAGCCGTTGTATGGCACTTCTTTGGTGGCCACCATATTGGCTGCCGTGGCCAAGCCGCTCACCAGCGCTGCCGTCAAGGCCAGCCAGCCTATCAGCTGTACGCTGGGCGAAAACACCAAAACCAGCCCCAAAATCCCCAAAAGAGTGGCCACAAACTTGTCTTTTGTAAAGCGTTCCTTGGCAAACAGCCATCCAAAGACAAACATACCAATCACAATGCCCACATAGCACACCGCCAGGCTGATACCCACTCCTGCCTTCAAAATGGCATAGTATAGCGGCCCAGACACCAAAACAGATGACGCTAGCATAAGTATCAACCACCTAAAATCACGCTGCCAGTGAATCTTCTGCAATTCTTTGCGCATTGCCGCCAACACGAACAAACATCCCAGAACCAAGATGCAGCGCAGCGCTGCAGCCGTAAAGCTACCAAAAAAATCGCCCATCAGGGTAGCCCAGATACCGTAACTGGCATAAAACACCGAGGACAACAACACCAGACTAGCCCCTAGGGGCGCTGAGGTTTGTTTACGAGCAGGAGATGCCTTCATTTCTGACACTTATAGTAGCGCACTACCGGCTATTGTCCTTGTGGTGACTCCCGTACACCATACGGAAGCATCTCTATAGTTACTTCACTCAACGTCATAAGCATACCCATATTCGCCTGCAGGACCTCTTCATCTAGTTCGAAAGCACGCTCACCCTTGGCTTTTACCAGCACTAGTTCGAAATCAAGCGGTTCGGTTGCCGTCCCCTCTGAGGGCAGACCCAGCTCTTCTCGCAACTGGCTGCGCTCCAGGGCAAACTGATAAGTTCCATCATACCGCTGAATGTCAGGAAGACTTGCCATAATATAGCTAAAGTAGGCAGTACCCTTCGGGCCCAGTTTTTGCTCTGGGGTATAGATCCTGCAGAACCGCTCCGTGCCATCAACTTCTAGGCCCAACGGCTGCACCCGCTGAAGTGCCCGCCTAACAAAGTCAGAAGTGCGTATTTCCTCTCCCGTAAGGTGACTCAGATGTGGTGCCTGTTGTAGTTGCCGAGCACCCACCAACGCCTTGAAGGCCGGCCGCTCCCGCTCTGGCTTTATCTTATGCGCTATACCCTTGGCCCTTGCAGCGGCTTGCATACGTTGCCGCGCCTCCTCTAAACCGTCCAGCCGTCTGCCCACTGCAGGCCACCAATTTACCTCTGTTTCGGGATGCGTAGCCAGATCCGCACCCTTCTCGCTCATTTATATACCCTCGTAAGCCACCTCCACTTTTATTCTGTCGGGGTCTTCAAAATAGACTGCATAATACCCCTTGGTATACGGATATTCTTTGGCACCACCATACAGCGTCGCTATGTTGCGTGGTTGCAAAAACTCTCTGGCAAACTCATCCACCGCAGCCGCGGACGACACTTTAAAAGCTACGTGATTAAGCCCCGTGTGCTTTCGGTGAAAGACCGGGGTCTGGTACCCTGGTTTGGTCACCGAAAAACAGAGGAATGTATGGCCATCACTAGCGTCAAAGTGATTGCCGTCAGGAGTGATAGTAAGGCCCAAATAGATCACTAGGTCTTTCCAGAACGGAAAAGACTTTTCTTCACTGGAGAGGTTAATACCCACATGGCCCAAAGTTGCCTTCATGCAGCCATCGTACCATGCGTGCGCTTGCAGAGGATAGTTAGGCAGCGTCGATAAGCACCTCAAACTTATTTACGTCTAATTACTTATCAGCTTCAACAGGAATCAGTTAGTGTATTCAATGTGACGAAGGTCCGCTGCACGCATGTAGGCAAATATGGCTGCAATGGTCGAAGCATCAGTTATATAACCATTCTTGATGTACCAGCCTACTCGATCTATGGGTATTACAACGCCTTCGCCTTGCTCAAAGTCCTTCTCGTCACCACCGACCTTTTCGCCTGCGACAGTGATACTAACTTCCCAGACTTCGCTTTGGCCTTGCATGTATAGCGGCATTAAAAAGGTAGGAGGTACAAGTTGTCTTGAGCTGGTTGAGTCGTAGCCCGTCTCTTCCTTCATCTCGCTCACGGCCGTGTATGCGCCGTCGTCGTCTTTAATAGAGCCTGATGCTAAGGCTAACGAACGTTTGCCCTGAGCCAAGAATGGCTCGATAAGCATGACAAATGACTGTGGTACACCATCTTGATGTATGACACCGAGCGCTTGCGCCTGGCCGGAGTGGGACTGTACGATTGTCTCGCCTTGGATCTTAGTCTGAGGGAACCAAGATATTGTCTCGGTTTCGACTATTTCTGTACGCACTATGCCCAGATCCTCATTTAGTATCTCAAGGATCCTTGGGTCGCCTTCGAACCCCTCGTCTTGGGACTCGAATAAGCCATGTCTCTTGGCCAGAGCTAGTTGAACCGCATTTATAGTGCCAAAATTATCTATAGTGCCGGCATTGACCGCCTCAAAGAACTCTTGTTCGGACAGGGCGACAATTGCCTTGGTCTTAGAATCCTCGGTGCTTGCCCTAGAAAGCAGCTCATCTGTAGTCATTGGTAGGTCTACGGCAAAGTGATTTGTCTCTGAATCAAGGTACTTCCAGTGCTTGGTGGTGCCCGTAGGGACAGGCAGCGCCTCTTGACTGCCGGGGATGTCGAGCTTATGGAGAGCTTGGAGAGCTACAAGTTCGGGGTCAAGGTCGTCGATAGCAGCCCTGGTGAGGACTGTTATGATATCCTCACCCGAAGCCGGCGACTGTCTCTGTACCAGTATAATTTTGCCATCACTCGTGAAGGGCACCAGTGCTGATTCTGAAGGGGTACCCAAGAACTCCACTGCCGCCTCAGTACCATCTTCTTGGCTTACGAACACCCTATGCAACTGTAGCCAGCGGGTTTTTTCCTCGGCTTGCTTCCTGGCCAGAGTCTCTGCATCCGCAAGTAAGTGAAGGGATGGGGCATACCCAGCGGAGTCCAGGTCTGTTTTGTTGATATGCGAGCGCAGCGTGCGTACCGCCATGGTAGCAATGGTATGGACGGAGCTAGCAGCGTCCTCGTAGCCGGGTAGTACTATCAACTGCTCTTTGGCCGTGTTGGCAATTTCCATCATTGTCGCGGCTGCGGCTGTTGGCGAGCCGCCTTCCATGACAGTGCGCAAGGAATAATCGACTGCGGCGTCTAGCGACGCTGCATTAGTTAACCCCTCGGGTTGCCAATGTAGATCTGCGGGCGACTCATGGTTGTCGGGATGGACATTCATTAGGAATATTATAACAGATAAATTGCGTAAAACAAACATAGGCGTTTACACGCCAAAAAGTACGGGTTTTACGTCATACACTTCCCCCAGAGTACCACTCAAATGATTACTTTGTTGACAAAAATATTGACTTTTACGTGAATAAGTTATATAATACCTGTCAATTATCCTGCTGAGTTTTGGGTAATTGATCATTTTCGGTAGAAATTGCTTAGAACTATCTGAAGCGATGTTTGTGCACCTCACGGGTTGGGGTGTAGTGACATCGCTTCGGAGATTCCGAATGTCGATGCAGACCCACAGAGAACCCCTACGAAAGGACCACTCCCGTGGCTCTCCCCTTCGGCACCAACAACAATGCCACCGTCGACGAGCTCACCGCGAAGGTCACCGACCTCAAGCGAGTCCAGACCAACGCCCTGCGCATCGTGTTCAACGCCCGCGAGCAGCTGTCCCGCCTCCTCGGCATCGAGCTGCTCGACGGCGGTCCGACCACCGACTTCGGCGGCTTCCAGCTCGTCGGCCAGGACATCGTCGTCACCGTCGACCCCTTCGGCGAGACCGTCACCTTCGTGGACTCGGCCGGGACCATCCCGTCCGTCACGTTCCCGGCCCCCAACGGCCGGCTGTCGGAGCCGCACCAGCGCATGCTGATCGGCCTGAAGGCCAGCGCCGAGCGGGCTCGCGAGACCGACGTCGACCCCGTCAGCGACACCATGTCGCTCGCCGGCGTCGCCTCCTCGGACGCGAACACGCTCGCCATGCCCACCGTCTGACCCATCCGGGTCGAACGCCGGCAACGGTGAACTGAGTGGTGTGGCCGGCGGCTCACGGGACCCATGGAACACCTTCCGGTGATCTACCCGTGAGCCGACCGGCCCACCCTCAGAGCTCTGCTCTTTCCATTCGTTTGTTTAGCAATTTCTGCCTCCCCAGGCCCGTGTGATAGGAATATCAAAGAATCTGTGACGTATGAGCCTCGCTCATTTCCCACTCTTTCTTTCATCATTCATACATCACACGGCCTTTTTCGTACCCCAATCACGAATTAGCCCCAACAAATAAAGCACGCTACACTTTCTCCTGTTAATCGACTAAAACAAACAAGGAGAAAAGCATGCGTGCTCTACAAAAACAGCATATCGTAGATGTTTTTGTTTGGGTAGACGATAGTCTGCCCAAACAAATAAAGCCAGGAGCTAACTCGGTTCTCTCTGACAGTGAACTGCTAGCCATCCTCATCTGGGACGGACTCACCGAACCACACAAAAACCTATCTGCTGTGTACTCGTGGGTTGAGCGCGAATACCGTGATTACTTTCCAAGACTCCCGAAGTACCAGAATTTCGTGGCTCACTGCCACCGATTGTTGCCTCGACTTGTTTGGTTCCTGGGCTCGCTACTCGCGAGCAATGCACCGCTTCGCTTTGCCGATAGCACCATGCTACCGGTCTGCAAGCCGATTCGTGCCAACCGGCACAGGGTGGCCAAAGGCGTCGCCGCCTTTGGCCGGAACTGGCAGGGTTGGCACTATGGCTTCAAGTTGCATGCTGCCATTGACCACAGCAACAGACTAGCAGCGTTGGTATTTACGCCAGCCAACGAACACGACAACCAGTTTATGGAACGGCTCGTGAATGAGCACACCAACATACTGGTTGGTGATAGCCACTACGGTGGCAGTGTGATGCGAAAACGACTCTGGAAACGCTACAGAACTATTGTTATTGCACCGCCACACCATACCCAACGCAAGAAGCTTGCAGCCGACTGGCAAATGCTACTCCTCCATGTGCGGCCAAAGATTGAAGCCACCTTTGGAAAACTCAAAGAGCAACACTTCTTGGTCTCTTCGTTCCCAAGAAGTGTTAAGGGCTACTTTGTGCACTACTTACGAACCCTGCTTGGCTACCAGGTGGTTAATTCGTGATTGGGGT